>JBIKPM010000245.1:0-3842 GCA_044357435.1 Flavobacterium sp.
GTTGTTGAGCGCTTATTTCACCGCGACTTCCTTTATTGGAATGATTGCTTTGGCAGGAGTTATGGTTCGAAATTCGGTTTTGCTGATTGACTTTATCGAAATCCGACTCAGCGAAGGTGTGCCCTTAAAACAAGCCATTATCGAAGCCGGAGCTGTAAGAACAACACCTATTTTGTTGACTACAGGAGCGGTGGTTATTGGAGCTTCCATTATTTTGTTTGACCCGATTTTTCAAGGATTAGCTATTTCGTTGGTGTTTGGAGCGGTTGTTTCGACTGTTTTGACCTTGTTGGTTGTGCCGATTATTTATTACATAACGGAAAGGAAAAAATGGGAAACCACGACTTATTCATCCGATGAAGAAAAAAATATTTAAAACTCATAATTATGAAATTACTAATAATAACCGCAGTCAGAGAATTTGAAAAAGACATCAAACAACTTCTTAAAAAGGCTCAAGTAAAATCTTTTTCATACAAAGATGTAAAAGGTTTCAAAGACAATTCCGAAGACGATTTGGAAGCCAATTGGTTTGCTACCAATATGCAAGAAACAGAATCGGTTTTGTTCTATGCTTTTGTCAGTGAAGAAAAAGTCGATGGGCTTTTTGATATGGTGAAAGAATTTAATACCGAGCAAGTTTCAAAATCGAATATTCATGTTGCAGTGCTGAACATCGAAAGATGCAGTAACTAATAACTAAAACTTAAAAAATTATGAAAAAAAACAGTGTCTTTAGAGTTGTAGTAGGGTCATTTATCTTAATCAGTTTAGTATTGTCAATCTATGTAAATCAAAATTGGTTATGGTTTACAGCTTTTATAGGTGTCAATTTAATTCAATCAGGGTTTACTAAATGGTGTTTATTAGAAACTATTTTAACTAAATTAGGTTTGAAGGATTGATAAAAAATTTCTCTACTATCTTAAAAAATGAGGATCTTCTGTTGGCATCCTCATTTTAAGTTTGAAACTATTTGCTTTCTTACGGAAAAATAATTTTAAAATCGTAACTTTAATCTTGTTCAAATGTAATTCCTATTCACAGTGGATTTAAGTAAATACAAACAAAAAAGAGATTTTGATTCCACCACCGAACCCAAAGGTGAAATTTCAAAATCAAAAAATGAATTGGTTTTTGTAGTACAAAAACACGCAGCCTCTCATTTGCACTATGATTTTCGTCTTGAAATGGATGGCGTTCTCAAGAGTTGGGCTATTCCAAAAGGCCCTTCAATGAATCCCGAAGAAAAACGACTGGCGATTATGGTCGAAGATCATCCTTATTCGTACAAGGATTTTGAAGGTACTATTCCGGAAGGTAATTATGGTGCAGGAACCGTTATCGTTTGGGATACAGGAACGTATTCTTTGGCAGATAAAAATGATAAAGAAGGCTTGCAAAATGGTCATCTTAGTTTTGTGCTTAATGGCAAGAAATTGAAGGGAGAATTTGCTTTGGTACGTTTAAAAATACCTCAAAAAAATGCTTGGCTTTTGATAAAGAAAGAGGATCAATATGCTAGTAAAGCAGATATTTTAAAAAAGGATAAATCGGTGATTTCTGATTTGACGCTGGAAGAAATGACGAAATAGTACTTAATGAAAAAACAAGGCTATCACAATTTCGATAAGGATTAAAATGATGATAATCCATTCCAAGCGATTACTTTCCCGAACATTCAAAACATCTGTAAAAAGGGTAAGGTTATTTTCGACGATTTGCAGTCTATAATCGAGATCTTTGAAGCGGGGATTGATGTCAAAATTGGTTTTGAGGTTGCGATTTAATAAGTTAAGGTCCTCGTTGTCCCATACCAAATTGGGATCGTCCAGAATGTATAAGTTGTCAACAATGCTGTTTTTGACATTCAACACTTTACCGATATATTTGAGCAAGTTAGTTTTAGAAATACTCAATTTTCCGTGATGTTCCAGTTCCAAAATATAATGTTTTGAAGAGGTAATGAGTTCATCTGTCAAGACTTCATAATGTTCCAGTGCGACGGATTGCCCAATATTTAGCATGACGATCCGCAATAAAGAGGAGTCTATTTGGGGAACGGTGACATAATCGTTTTTGACCAAGGCCTTACTCAATCTTTCATCAGTATTAATTAGGTATTCCTCGGTTAAATCTATTTTAACCAATGTTGTGGCATAATTTTTAACGAATTGCAAGAATTCACTTTTGGCAACAGCATCATAATTGGCAAAAACAACAACCCCATAATCAAAAACATATAAATAGCGGTTGGTTTCCGTCAGGGCGTAAAACACTTCGGAAGTGGAACCCGAAAAGGCTTCAGCACGGAATTCGGAACGAAATTTCTTGATGTTGAATAATTCGGCAATTTGTATTGCTTCGATTAAAATTTCCATAACTGGCTAATTTTCTCAAATTTAAGAAAAATTTAGTTTTTAAAACTCAAAAGAGGCTAGGATTTAAATGGGATGGAACTTGAACTAGTCATTAATGCCTCTGACAATTACCGATAAAGTGCCTTTGCATTGGGTGTTTTCGAGTAGTTGACGTGCTGCACAATCTTGAAATTCGGCAAAGTCTTGATAGACTTGGATGATTCCTAAAGTAGCCTCTAAATTTGGAATCACTTGCAAAGCATAAGGATTGCCAAACACATACAAAATGCACTTTTTGGAACTGAATAATCGCTTCAACAAAGACAAAACGGAATCTTCAATGTCAAAATTATTCAAAGGTTTTGCTTTTGGAACAAACAATGAAACGATTAGAATGTCAAAATTTACCAAGTCCTTTTCTAGTTTTTGGATAGTATTTTCATCGCCAGTTACAAGTGCAAATTCCGGCGAGGGAAGCGAATTGTAGAGTGTTTTGAAAAAGACGTTTTCCGTGTTTTTGTAAAGGCTTAATTTGGCCAATTTATCATTGTTCTTAGCTTCGAAAACCGTCAAGCTATTCAGCTTGTCTTTTATTTTAGTAATGCAATTATCCGCTATTTTCTGGTTTAAAACCGATGCGCCTTCAAAATCTAAAATGCCTTGAGGATCAGTATTTCCCGTTAAGATCCCCACTTTTTGTTTGCATTTCAATAATCGATTAAAACTCGCCTCAATCCTTTCCGGACTTGCGTTTTTGAGGATTTCTTGAATGCCTTCGGCTACGTTTTCGGCAAAACACAAGACATCATTCCCAGCATTGAAGGCTTCCCATTCCAGCTGTCCTTTTTCGTCATACAATTTCGAAACGCTTTGCATGTTCAAGGCATCGGAAATCACAAGGCCATCGTAACCCAACTGCTTGCGCAAAAGGTCTTCAATAATTGATTTCGACAAGGTTGCCGAAGTGTTTTTTCCTTCATTCAAAGCTGGAACCGCCAAATGCCCTATCATAATCGAATCGACATTGTTCTCGATTCCTTTCATGAAAGGAAATAATTCGTTTTCCATTAATTGTTCCAAAGTTTCTTCCAAGACCGGTAGCCCCAAATGCGAATCGACGCTGGTGTTTCCGTGACCTGGAAAATGTTTTAGGCAACCTAAAACCCCAACTTCATTCATTCCGCGTAAATATTCCATTGCAAATAGGGCTACTTTTTCTTTGTTTTGTCCAAAAGAACGATAGCCAATCACGGGATTATTCGGATTGTTGTTGATGTCAGCCAAAGGTGCCAAATTGTAATGAATCCCGGCTGATTTTAAGTCCAATCCAATTTGTTTTCCTACTTCGTAAACCAAGTGTTTGGAACTATTGGGCAAAGCACCAAGTGTTATGGCGTATGGATATTGTGGTGTTTTTTCGACTCGCATCGCCAAGCCCCATTCTGCGTCAATGCTCATCAAAAGTGGGGTAGAGGCACATTT
>JBIKPM010000042.1:0-11118 GCA_044357435.1 Flavobacterium sp.
ATAAAACTTTCGTAATTTTGCAAGCTTAAAAGTTTGACTTTAAAACTAAATGAAATTATGAACAAAACAATGACAGTCGACATCTTGTCGAGTATTAAAGGAGCACAGCCCTCAGAGTCCGTGAACAAATTATTTGATGTAATTAAGAATGCACATCCATTAAATAATAATTCCTTAAATAATGTCAATCATAATTGTGTGTCTGTGAGTAATTTAAGAGAAGATGTTGTGATAGAGAGTTCGGCTATGGAGAAACAACTCATTTTGGAAAATTTCCCGAACAAGAAAAATGGTTTTTTAGTTGTTGCTAAAGTTATAGAAGGATAAAAAAATGGATTCTCAAATAAAAAAAATACACCAACAATTGGTGTCAAAACAAATTACTTGCGCCGCTTTGGTACAAGAAAAATTAGACTTACTTAAGCAAAATACCTATAACTCTGTAAATTCTTTATTAGACAGTTTAGCTTTAGAATTAGCTGCTAAAGTGGATGCTAAAATTGCAAACGGAGAAACAATAGGTTTGTTGGAAGGAATTCCTTTTGGAATTAAAGATGTATATATGTTGCAAGGAACTTACGCTACGGCTAGTTCTGATTTGCTAAAAAATTATAAATCACCATACACAGCTACTGCAATTCAGAAATTATTGGATGCAGGCGCTATTCCGTTGGTCAAAGAAAACTGTGATAGTTTTGGCCACGGATCTTCTAGTGAAAACACCATTTTTGGCGCTGTAAAAAACGCTATCAATCCAGAATTAGTTGCTGGAGGTTCAAGCGGAGGTTCTGCTGTAAACGTTGCAAAAGAATATACTGCCTTTTCTATTGGTGGAGATACCGGAGGTTCGATTCGTCAGCCTGCTGGGTACAATCATATTTATGGTTTTAAACCTACTTACGGAAGAATATCTCGATTTGGATTGATGGCTTATGCGTCTTCTACAGATTGCGTGGGTCCATTGGCGAAATCTATTGAAGATATTCGAATCGTATTGAATGTAATGAGCGGAAAAGATCCAAAAGATCAAACTTCAATTAATTCAACAGAAATTAGTGAAGAAGCAATCGCAACTTCTGGTGTAAAAACAATAGGTTATTTTAAAAATTTTATTGAAAGTGATGCTATCGATGCCCAAATAAAAGCCGATTTCTTGGCAAGCATCGAAAAACTGAAAGCCAAAGGAATTGCAGTGGCAGCATTGGATTTCTTTAAATCGGATATTTTAGTTTCAACTTATTATACGCTAGCAATGGCGGAAACAGCTTCTAATTTATCTCGTTTAGATGGAACTAATTATGGAAACCGTATTGAGGCTGAGAATTTAATTGAAACCTATGCTGTGACCCGTTCTGAAAACTTTTCGGAAGAAACAAAACGCAGAATTGTAGGTGGAAACCAAGTGTTATCACAAGGTTTTTCAGATGAAATATATTTAAAAGGATTGGCTTTAAGAGATCAAATTTCTGAAAATTTCAGTAAAGATTTTCAAGAAGTTGATATTATTCTATCGCCAGTTACACCAAATACGCCTCCTAAAATTGGAGATAGTTTGAAAGATCCATTGGCTATGTATTTATCCGATGCTTATACGGTTGGTTTTAGTCTAGGGCAATTGCCAACTTTGACCGTGCCACAAGGAACAAGTACTGGATTGCAAATTACTGCAGCAAAAAACAATGATGAATTAGTTTTGCAGTTTGCAAACTTTTTAAAAGATACTTTATAATGGAATTGGAGCAATTAACTGCGGCTTTAAAAGCCCACGATTTAGAATTGGTAATAGGACTGGAAACTCACGTTCGATTGAATACCAAAACCAAGTTGTTTTGTTCTTGTCCAAATCAAGAAATAGAAACACCTAACCAAAATATATGTTCGGTTTGTACGGGACAAATGGGCGTTTTACCTGCTTTGAATAAAGAAGCGATTACCAAAGCGATTTATTTTGGAAAAGCAGTGGATTCGTCATTTAGTAATGAAATAATCTCTTGGGATAGAAAGCATTATGAATACCCGGACAATCCAAAAAATATTCAAATAACGCAATTTCACAATCCCATAATTCCTGATGGACACGTATCTTGTTACCGAAATGACGGTACGCAGTTTACCGTGAATTTAACTCAGGTTCATATTGAAGAAGATGCAGCAAAATTGATGCACGAAAAGAAAATTTCGTTAGTCGATTTTAATAAAGCAGGTGTGCCGTTGATTGAAATTGTTACGGAACCTTGCATTCGTAATATCGAAGATGCATCAACTTATGCGCAATACATTCAACGTATTGTTCAAAACTTGGAAATCTCTGAAGCGAATTTGGAGAAAGGAGAATTCAAATCGGATGTTTCTGTGTCTTTGCGTAAAAAACACAGTTATGAATTGAATCCAAGAACGGAAATCAAAAACTTGAACTCGTTTAAGTTTATGGTGGAAGCCTTGAAAGAGGAAGTGGAGAAACAGTTCCATTATTATATCGAAAACAAAGAATTTAGACCCGATCAAACGACCGTGTTGTGGGATGCTGATTTGAAGCAAACCAAAGTAATGCGTAAAAAAGAATTCGAAGCGGATTACCGTTTTATTTCGGAACCCGATTTGCCTTTTGTTAATATCAAAGCGGAGATTGAATCGATTAAAATAGATACAAGTGCTTTGCCTTATGCGGTTGAATCTATTTTAATTAATGGTGGGGTTTTACCTCAAGATGCCAAGTTTTTCACGGCAGATAAATTGCGTTCGCAAACATTTGTGGAGATAAATAACGAAATCAAAGATCCTTCGTTTGTCGCTAAAACTCTGGCAAACAATATAAAGGCTGAAGATTATGCTGAAATCCATAGTATTGAACATTTAACGGATATTTTCAAATTATTTAAAGCCGAAAAAATCACGGCGGTTTTGGTCCAAAATGCAATTACGGCTTATTTGAAAGATCGAACTTTTGATTACAACAAGTACTTTGAAGAAAATACCATTTCTGAAGATACCATTCAAGAAGTGATTTCGACTGTAATTTCAGAAAATGAGGTTGTTGCCAATGATATCAAAGCAGGTGACCAAGGAAAAGCTGGTATTTTGGTTGGTAAAGTTTTAGGCATTATTGGAAAAGGAGCCAATGGAAAAGTAATTCGTCAAATTATTTTAGATAAAATTTCCGTAGGGACAGGTCGCGACCTGTCCGTACAAGATAAAAATTCAGATTTGTCTGCATCAGTAGGGACAAGTCGCGACTTGTCCGTACAAGGGGAAAATAGCGATTCATCCATAGGGACAAGTCGCGACTTGTCCGCACAAGAAGAAACGCTTCCTGAAATTCCTATTATTATAAAAGATAGTTACAGAACGCATAAAATTTCACAATTATCAGAGTCAACTATCCAAGAAGAAGTGATATTGTCTGGCTGGGTTGCGAGTGTTCGGGACCATGGTGAATTGATGTTTATCGATTTGCGTGATTCTAGTTATGAGATTTTCCAAGTGCGCATCAGCAGGGAGTCATTTCCTAATATCGATGAGTTGGTGAAATTGAAACCGGAATCGGTAATTTCAGTAAAAGGTATTGTGGTAGGTCGTAACGAGGATGATTACAATGCAGGCTTACGAACCGGTAAAATTGAATTGGAAACTTCGGAATTGGAGATTTTAAACTTGTCGAAAACCTTGCCTTTTGAAATTAAAAGAGCGGCAAAAACGAACGAAGCCATTCGTTTTCAATACAAGTTTTTGGATCACAGAAATGAAGAAGTGCGAAGAGCCATCGTAAACCGTCATAAAGTAATTAAATTATTGCGTGACATTTTGGATACGGAAGAATTCTTGGAAATTGAAACACCAATTTTAAGCGCCGGAACCGATGAAGGAGCCCGTGAATTTATTGTTCCAACTCGAAAAGGATCCGGTTTGTTTTATACGCTTCCGCAAGCGCCGCAGCAGTTCAAACAAATGTTGATGGTGAGCGGTTATGAAAAGTATTTCCAAATTGCACGTTGTTTTAGGGATGAGGATTCTCGTGGAGACCGTCAACCTGAATTTACGCAATTGGACTTAGAAATGGCGTACGCGAGTATGCAGCAAATCATAGATTTAAACACCAAAATGTTTAATGAAGTGGTGAAGAAAATATACGGTAACAAGTGGATTTTGCGTCCGTTTGAAGTGATTACCTATAAAGACGCGATGGATTTCTATGGTTGTGACAGACCTGATTTGCGTTACGGATTGAAAATGCAAGACATTACCAATATTGTAAAAGATACTACTTTCCAAGTTTTTAGTAAGCCTATTGAAGAGGGCGGAATTGTAAAATGTATCAAAGTTTCGGCCAAAGAACAAGGCAATAAACGTATGTCTAAAGGGCAAATCGAGAACCTTACCGCTATTGCGCAACAACACGGTTTAGGTGGATTGGCTTATATTATTGTAAATGAAGACGAATTGCAATCGCCAATTATTAAGTTTTTAGGTGAAGATATTGCGGCAGGAATTATCAAAGCGACCAATGCGCAAGTTGGGGATATTGTATTCTTTTCAGCGGCAGATTATGCTACGGCTAATAAAGCTTTAGATGCTGTCCGCCAGGAATTAGGTAGAATATTGCACCTGATTAATCCGAAGGAGTTGTGTCCGGCTTGGGTGGTTGATTTCCCGATGTTTGAAAGAACAGATGAAGGCAGATGGACTTTTACACACAATCCGTTCTCGATGCCTGCGATTTATGATTTAGGAAAGCATATGAAAGGCGACGATGCTGAGATAGGAACAATCATTGCGCAGCAATACGACATCATCTTGAATGGTTACGAAATAGGTGGAGGGTCGGTTCGTGCCCATAAATCGGAGATTCTGGAAGCGACTTATAGAAATATGGGTTACAACAAAGAAGAAATGATTAAGAGTGTTGGGACAATGCATAAAGCCTTTCAATACGGCGCGCCACCACACGGAGGAATTGCTTGGGGAATTGATCGATTGATGATGATTTTAGAGAAAAAAGCATCTATTCGTGAAGTTATGGCTTTCCCAAAAACGGGTTCTAGTGAAGATTTATTATTTGGTGCACCGTCACTTTTATCTGATAAAAAGGTAGAAGAGATGAATGTGAGGATTATAAGATAATTGATTTTGTAATCTATAATTATTCCTAAAGTGGGGTTGTGTTTTTCAATATAACCCCACTTTTCTTTTTTGTTAAATTCTGAATAAATCTTCTTATAAAATTCATACTTTTTAGGTTTAAATTTAAATTGATATTTTCGTTGAAATTGACACTCTTTTGTTAATAACTTAACGACTTAACTCTTGATATTGTACTTAAATTCCTTTGCATTTTTATATATTTGCGTGTTATAAAAAAAATACATTTTTAGAGTAAATTCATATGAGCGAAGAAATCAAGAAGGACAATTATTCAGCAGATAGTATTCAGGCATTAGAAGGAATGGAGCACGTAAGAATGCGTCCTTCTATGTATATTGGGGATGTAGGGGTTCGAGGGCTACATCATTTAGTTTATGAAGTGGTAGATAACTCTATCGATGAGGCAATGGGAGGTCATTGTGATACAATTAGAGTCGATATAAATGAAGATGGTTCTATTTCGGTAGAAGATAATGGACGTGGAATTCCAGTAGGAATCCACAAGAAAGAAGGTGTTTCCGCGCTAGAAGTTGTAATGACCAAAATTGGTGCTGGAGGTAAATTCGACAAGGATTCCTATAAAGTTTCCGGAGGTCTTCACGGTGTTGGGGTTTCGGTGGTAAATGCGTTGTCAAACCATTTGAGAGCAACCGTTCACAGCAGCGACGGAAAGATATACGAACAAGAATACGAAAAAGGAAAGGCTCTTTATCCAGTAAAACAAATTGGAGAAACGACCAAAAGAGGTACGATTGTAACTTTTTATCCAGATCCAACTATTTTTACCCAAACAATAGAATATTCTTATGATACTTTATCGGCTCGTATGCGTGAGTTGTCTTTCCTTAACAAAGGAATCACGATTACTTTTACAGATAAAAGAGAATTAGACAAAGACGGAAATTTTGTTTCAGAAATTTTCCATTCTACTGAAGGATTGAAAGAATACATTCGCTATTTGGATGGAAATCGGGAGCCGATTATTGCGCACGTAATTTCCATGGATTCCGAAAAGGGTGAAATTCCAGTTGAAGTTGCCTTGATTTACAATACAAGTTACACCGAGAATATTTTTTCTTATGTAAACAATATCAATACCCATGAAGGTGGAACGCACTTGCAAGGTTTTAGAACGGGTTTAACAAGAGCCTTGAAGAAATATGCTGATGCTTCTGGAATGTTGGATAAATTGAAGTTCGAAATTGCTGGAGACGATTTCCGTGAAGGACTTACCGCAATTATTTCGGTAAAAGTGGCAGAACCACAATTCGAAGGTCAAACCAAAACAAAATTAGGAAATAGGGAAGTAGTTGCGCCGGTAAGTCAAGCGGTGAGCGAAATGATAGAAAATTATTTGGAAGAAAATCCAAATGATGCCCGAATTATTGTCCAAAAAGTAATTCTTGCCGCTCAAGCCCGTCATGCTGCCAAAAAAGCGCGTGAAATGGTGCAACGCAAAACCGTAATGGGTGGAGGTGGTTTACCAGGGAAACTATCCGATTGTTCGGAACAAGACCCTGCAAAATGTGAAGTGTATCTTGTCGAGGGAGATTCGGCAGGTGGAACGGCCAAGCAAGGTCGTGACCGTGCCTTTCAAGCTATTTTGCCTTTAAGGGGTAAGATTTTGAATGTGGAGAAAGCAATGCACCACAAAGTTTTTGAAAACGAAGAGATTCGAAATATATTTACTGCACTTGGAGTAACTGTCGGAACAGAAGAGGATAGTAAGGCTTTGAATATCTCAAAATTGCGTTACCATAAAGTAATCATTATGTGTGATGCCGATGTCGATGGTAGTCACATTTCTACTTTAATTTTGACATTTTTCTTCCGTTTTATGAAAGAATTAATAGAAGAGGGACACGTATATATTGCAGCACCACCTTTATATTTAGTTAAAAAAGGAAACAAAAAAGAATACGCTTGGAACGACGATCAACGTGATCAAGCAAATGCAAGAATGGGCGGAAGTGCAGCAATTCAGCGTTATAAAGGTCTTGGTGAAATGAATGCGGAGCAATTATGGGAAACTACAATGGATCCAAGTTTTAGAACTTTACGACAAATCACTATTGAAAGTCTAGCTGAAGCGGACAGAGTTTTCTCCATGTTAATGGGAGATGAAGTTCCGCCAAGGAGAGAATTCATTGAGAAAAATGCAGTTTACGCTAATATTGATGCGTAATTATTAATCATATCAAATTAAACAACAACAAAATAATATAAAATGAAAGTTACAATTGTAGGAGCAGGAAATGTGGGAGCATCATGCGCAGATTCAATTTCTTATAGAGGAATTGCAAGTGAAGTAGTATTATTGGATATTAGAGAAGGTTTTGCCGAAGGTAAAGCAATGGATATTTCTCAATGTGCAACCAATACAGGTTTTAATACTAGGGTTTCAGGTGTGACCAATGATTATTCAAAAACAGCAGGTAGCGATGTGGTAGTTATTACTTCCGGAATTCCAAGAAAACCAGGAATGACTCGTGAGGAGTTGATAGGTATCAATGCAGGAATCGTTAAATCGGTTGCTGATAATGTTTTGACACATTCACCAAATGCAATTATTGTGGTGGTTTCAAATCCTATGGACACCATGACTTATTTGACATTGAAAGCTACAGGTTTACCAAAAAATAGAGTCATAGGAATGGGTGGGGCACTTGACAGCTCTCGTTTTAGATATTATTTGTCAAAAGCATTAGACAAACCATCAAATGATGTTTCGGCAATGGTTATTGGTGGACACGGTGACACGACCATGATTCCATTAACACGATTAGCTTCCTACAATGGTATTCCAGTTTCTGAGTTTTTGTCAGAAGAGGAATTAGCAAAAGTTGCTGCTGACACTATGGTTGGTGGAGCCACATTGACGGGTCTTTTAGGTACTTCAGCTTGGTATGCACCAGGAGCTTCTGTTGCTTATTTAGTAGATAGTATTTTGAATGACCAAAAGAAAATGATCGCTTGCTCGGTGATGTTGGACGGGGAGTATGGTCAAAGTGATATTTGCATTGGCGTTCCTTGTATTATAGGTAAAAATGGAATCGAAGAAATTCTTGATATTAAATTAAACGATGCTGAAAAAGCAGCTTTTGCTAAAAGTGCCGATGCCGTAAGAAACATGAATGCCGACCTGAAATCGGTTTTAGCATAATAATAAAGGTATAAAAAAGAGAAGACTGCACTTTTGCAGTCTTTTTTTTGACATTAATCAATAAATAAATTGGTTAATCTTTTCGTTAATTATATATTTGCTCGGTTTAAAAAACAAGATGTGATTCATAACGTTATATTTTATAATAAAAATGAATGTTATGGCTTATTTTGTAAGGGTTGAAATAAAAAATAAATAAATACAATAATTAATTCTTAGTAATAATGCAGAATAAAGGACTTATTAAATTTTTCGCAATTCTATTTGCTTTGGTAAGCATTTACCAACTTTCGTTCACTTTTGTTTCCAGTAAAATAAAAAACGATGCTAAATCTTTTGCTGGTGGAAATCCTGAAAAAGAATTAAAATATCTAGATTCTATCGGAAAGGAAAATGTGTTTGATCTTGGTTTTACCAATTTCACTTTCAATGAAGTAAAAGACAAGCAAATTAACAAGGGTCTTGACTTAGAAGGTGGTATCAATGTTATTTTACAAATATCAGTTAAGGATGTTTTGAAAGGATTATCCAATAATTCTAAAAACCCTGTTTTTAATAAGTCTTTGGCGGATGCCACGGCTAATCAAAAAGGAAATCAAACCTATATTGATGCTTTCTTTGAAGCTTTTGAAGCTAATTCTAAAGGAAGTGTAAAATTGGCTTCGCCTGATATTTTTGCTAATAGAACATTGCAAGGAGAAGGCGGAATTAATTTTCAAATGACCGATGTTGAAGCACAAAAAGTAATCAAAAGAAAAGTTGACGAATCAGTTGAAAGTGCATTTGGAGTATTAAGAAAACGTATCGATAAATTTGGCGTAACGCAACCTAACATTCAAAAATTGGGTGAGTCTGGAAGAATCCTTGTGGAGCTTCCTGGAGCCAAAGATGTTGACAGAATTAAAAAATTATTGCAAAGTACCGCTCAATTAGAGTTTTGGGAAACCTATAAAATTGATGAAATTGGTAATTTCTTAATGGCTGCAAATGAGTCATTGAAAAAAACGGAAATTAAAAAACCGGAAGTTAAAACGGCAGCTAAAGATTCTTTAAGTGCTTTGTTGACCAATACAAAAGATTCAGCTTCTACTAAAAAAGGAAACAATCCTTTGTTAGACAAAATTATTGGTCAAGGTGGCGGGCCAGTTTTAGGTCTTTTCTTGCCAAAAGATACTGCGGTTGTCGGGGGGTATTTGAGAAGAGCCGATATAAGAGTTTTATTGGCACCAGCCCAGCATTATGCCAAATTTGTTTGGGGAAAACCAACTACAATTAAAGACAAAGATGGTAAAGAGATTGACGCAGTTGAACTATATGCGTTAAAAGGAAATAGAGATAATGTAGCTGCAATGGGTGGTGGAGTTGTTACCGATGCAAGTGATACGTTTGACCAATTGGGAAAACCAGCTGTTTCTATGCAAATGAATGGTCAAGGAGCTAAGGCTTGGGAAGAATTAACAGGAAAAGCATATACCCAAAAAAGTAATATTGCCATTGTTTTGGATAATATTGTATATTCTGCTCCGGGTGTTTCAAGCGGACCTATTTCTGGTGGTAGATCTGAAATTTCGGGTGTTTTTGACATTACGGAAACAAAAGATTTAGCCAACGTTCTTAGAGCGGGTAAACTTCCTGCAGCTGCAGATATTGTTCAATCAGAAGTAGTTGGCCCATCCTTGGGTCAAGAAGCTATAGATAATGGAACTAATTCAGCTCTTATTGGGTTGCTTTTGGTGTCTCTTTGGATGTTAATTTATTATGGAAAATCAGGTTGGTATGCTAACTTGGCATTGGCAGTCAACTTACTTTTCTTATTCGGAATTTTAGCTAGTATAGGTGCGGTGCTTACTTTACCGGGTATTGCAGGTATTGTTTTGACAATGGGTACAGCGGTTGATGCCAATATCATCATCTACGAACGAGCAAAAGAGGAATTACGTTCTGGTAAATCACTGGAAGAAGCAGTAAAAACTTCCTACAGCTGGAAAGGGGCGATGCGTTCTATTGTGGATGCAAACGTTACTCACATATTAACTGGTGGGGTATTGTTTATTTTTGGTTCAGGACCAATTAAGGGTTTCGCAACTACTTTACTAATAGGTATTGTTACCTCTTTGTTTACTTCCATATTTATCGCAAGAATATTCATAGATTGGAGTATCAGTAAAAATAACAAATTATCATTTGTCACAGGATTCTCTAAAAATTTCTTCACTAACTTCCATTTTGATTTCTTGGGAGTTAAAAAATGGACTTATGCTTTTTCAGCAATTGTTACAATTGTGAGTATTTATTCATTAGCTACAAATGGTCTTGATCAAGGTGTAGATTTCGTAGGAGGAAGAACTTTTCAGGTGCGTTTCGAAAAACCGGTTAAAGCCGAAGAAATAAAAATGGAGCTTACTAAAGTTTTCGGTAGCGCCGAGGCTAAGGTATTTGGTAATAACAATCAGTTAAAGATTACCACCAAATATAAAGTACAAGAACACGGAGTAGAAGCCGACTTGGAGGTGAATAAATTGTTGTACGATAATTTGAAACAACATTATTCCGCTGGAATGACTTATGATAGATTTGTAAATGCTTATGACGGAAAACAAGTAGGTATTTTGCAAGCTTCAAAAGTAGGACCAACAGTAGCTGAAGATATCAAAACTAATGCCTACTGGGCAGTACTTGGTGCTATGCTAATTGTAGGTTTGTATTTGGTCATCAGTTTTAGAAAATGGCAATACAGTTTAGGAGCTATTGCTGCTGTGGTACACGACGTTATTTTTGTATTGGGAATTTACTCTTTGTGTTATAAATTTATGCCT
>JBIKPM010000043.1:0-11116 GCA_044357435.1 Flavobacterium sp.
ATACGAAAAACCATTGTTTTGAATCTCATTTTTCCAATTGGGAGTCACCCCGTTTTTGTTTAAAAGGACATTTTTTGAATTAGCAATTGCAAAAACATTCAGTTTAATGTCTTTTCGTTTTTCGATTGCCGCAGCCGACTCTAATATTTGATTAATCAAAGTACCGCCCACCAATCCGTGACCGAAAATGGCAATGTTGATTTTCTTAGAAACCCCAAAGATTTCGCCGTGAATTACATTCAACGCCTTATGAAGCTGTGATTTTTTAACCACCAAACTCACGTTTTTCCCCGTTACCGTATTGTTGAAAAGAATTGGCACGACCTTATTTTTAATCAAAGCCGTATACGGTTTGTGAAAAGTGCTCAAATCCTGCCCAATGATAGAAATCACTGAAACATCATCGGTAATCGAGATTTTGTTGACGTCCTTAGAATAGAAATCATTTTCGAATTCTTTTTCGAGTTCAATCATTGCTTTTGTGGCTTGATCGGCGGCAACTACAAGTCCAATACCGCGCTCCGAGGAACCTTGCGAGATGATACTTACGCTAATCTCATTGTCGCCCATCACCCTAAAAATTCGGGCATCAACTCCTGTTTTTCCCAACAACCCTCTTCCTTCCAAATTCACCAAGGCCACATTCTCCAAAACCGAAAGCGTTTTAATGCCTTCTTTATTGGATTTTGACGTGATTAATGTTCCCTGATTTTCGTGGTTGAACGTGTTTAAAATTCGCAACGGTATGTTTTTTTCCAATAAAGGAATAATGGTTTTGGCATGCAAAATGGTCACTCCGAAATTGGCTATTTCATTGGCTTCATTAAAAGACAAACGGTCAATTTTCTTGGCATCTGGAACTAATTCGGGATTCGCCGTGTAAATTCCGTCAACGTGGGTATAGTTTTGCAATTCTTCGGCATCAAGATAATTGGCAATCAACGAAGCGGTATAATTGCTTCCATTTCTGCCTAAAGTTGTGGCGTCGTTGTTGTTATTTGATCCAATAAAACCAGTAATAATATTGACCGTATCGCTGTGCAGTTTGAAATATTGAACCACATTTTTCTTGGAAACTTGTTCCAATGGTTGGGCATCCCCGAATTTAGAATCCGTTTTTATCAATTCCCTAGAATCGGTAAAACGAGCGTTTATGCCGTTTTTAATCAGAATGGCAGTCAATAATTTTGCCGAAAGCAATTCTCCTTTAGAAAGAATTTGGTCTTTAATTTTGTTGCTGTAATCCCCAATTAAACTTACCCCCTCAAAAAGTTTGTCCAATGCTTCAAATTCTTCCGATAAATCTACGTCAGGATAATCGCCCTTTTGTTTCGTTTTGAATGTTTCAAGAAGTGGCTTATAGTTTCCGTTTTTAGCGGCAACGCCTAAAATTTCTTCCAATTCATCCGTGGCATTTCCGCGCGCCGAAACTACGACGGCTATTTTTTCTCCATGGCTGATTTTATTGGCAATAATGGCAACTACTTTGTTTATTCCGTCTCCATTGGATAAAGATTTTCCACCGAATTTTAATATTTTCATCTGTTTTGTATGTATAACGCTTAAAAAATGTCCTTAAGCAAATGGTCTAATTGTTCAAATTCTATCAAAAAGGCGTCGTGTCCGTGGATGGATTGAATTTCCTTGTAGCTCACCTTTTTATTTTGTCTTTTTAATTCCTCGTATGTCTCCTTGTTTTCGTTTGCCGTAAAAAACAAATCCGAATTGATGCCAATAATATGAATACTGGCCTCCATTTCAGACACTATTGCTTCGAATGAGCCTCTATTTCTGGTGATGTCTATTGTTTTCAGCAATTGATTCATCGTTTTATAGGCCGATAACTGAAAGCGGTTTTGTAATTTCTTGCCGTGATGGGCCAACCAACTTTCTACGTTAAAAACAGCCAATTCTTCGTTGGTCGTTCTTTTGAACTTCTCTTTAAATGATTCTGGCGTCCGGTAACATAACATGGCGTGAATTCGGGCATCTTCAATGGGTTTTCGAGAATTATTTAATATTTGTTCTTGTAGATAACAATTCGCAATTAGCCAATCTGTTGCTTTCCAGTCGGAAGCAATTGGAATTAAATTTTTAGTAATTTTCGGTTCTAAAGCAACCATTTCCCAAGCAATTCCTCCTCCGACAGAACCCCCGATAATGGCATATAATTGCTGTATTTTTAGCATTTTAATTCCTTCCAGAAAAAGTTTTGCCACATCCCTTGCATTAAAATGCTGGTAATTTGCTATGAAGGTGGCATCGTACCCATTTCCGGGAACGTTGAAGGCTAATATCGTGAATCTATTGGTGTCGATGGTTTTGTTTTCGCCTATTAGATTGTTCCACCAACCGTTTGCACCGATAACTTGAGAATTTCCCGTAAGGGCATGATTCACTAGAACAATGGGAGCGGTATGCAAAGCTGGTCCAAAAACCTGAAAACTTAAGTTTAGGGTTGCATAAGTTGCGCCACTTTCGGTGGTGAAATTTTGTATGATAATCGCTGTTGGTTTATTTTCCAATTTCAAATCTTTTATGATTTTTTTGATTTGTGTCTGGAAATATTAGAAAGAAAAGCTAGAAATAAACTAGAAGAATTCTTGTTGTTATCTTTTCCCGAAATATCGAGATAGAATGTAGCACCTTTCGATTGTGGCGTAGGTTGCTAAGCTTTCATAGGGTCTATTCCCTCGAGCTTTCTTTATAACATTTCAATACAGTTGTGAACTTAAAGGCACAAATTAACCACATTTTTTTCAAACGACCAAATTTTAAATTGTTTGGTTTTTTATTAAAATTAAAAACAGCATCGGGCAGCTCCTACGTGAAGAATCGCCCGTTGCAAGTTTTATTCTATTTTCTATCGCCAATATTAATCAGATAAAAAGGGTTTCATTTTCTTCAGCATACATTTGGTCAAACAAAGAATTTGAAGTTTTGCCAGAAGCTGGTTTGAAATTGATTCCAAATTTAGGATAGGTAAATTCAATGTTGTCTGAATCGACAGTTTTTGTTTTACTATTCAAACTTTTGAAAAACTGAGTTAATGGTGTTAAATAATATTTTAGAGTTTTCATAATATCTTGTTTATATGTTATCCTTTTTTTATTGTAAAACATATCGAATTCAGTTTTCCCAAGTTCAAATATGTTGGTTTTTATGCTATTAAATTTTCGAAAACGACTTTTAAATCGGCTTTTAAGTCTTCGATGTCTTCTAATCCAACCGAGAGTCTGATTAAATCCTTAGTAACTCCCGTAGCGACCTGTTCTGCATCTGTTAACTGCTGGTGCGTAGTACTCGCTGGGTGAATAATCAAAGATTTTGTGTCTCCAATATTGGCCAAGAGCGAAAAAATCTTCGTCTCATCGGCTACTTTCTTGGCAGCTTCAAAGCCTCCTTTAAGGCCGAAAGTTAGCAATCCGTTTTGACCTTTAGGTAAATACTGTGTTGCCAAATCGTAATATTTACTCGACTTTAAACCTGGATAATTAACCCAGGCAACTTGATCTTGACTTTCCAACCATTGTGCTAACGCCAATCCGTTCTGGCTATGCTTCTGAACACGAACTTCTAAAGTTTCTAAACCTTGAATAATTTGAAATGCGTTGAACGGACTCAAAGCTGCTCCAAAATCCCGCAACCCTTCGATACGAACTTTGGCAATAAAAGCGGCATTTCCTAATGCTTCATGATATACTAATCCATGATATGCTGCCGATGGTTCGGTAAATTCAGGGAATCTTCCGCTGCTCCAATCAAATGTTCCGGCATCAATAACGGCTCCTCCTAGCGAAGTTCCATTTCCTGCAATGTATTTAGTCAGGGAATGAATCACGATATTGGCTCCATGTTCAATTGGATTTAGTAAATAAGGTGAAGGAACGGTATTGTCCACAATAAAGGGCACTTTAAATGCTTTGGCTTCTGCCGAAATGGCTTTCAAATCCAAGACATCTAATTTTGGGTTTCCTAAACTTTCCGCAAAGAATACTTTGGTATTTACATTGGCTGCTTTGGTAAAATTGGCTACATCCGAAGGATCTACAAACGTGGTGGTTATTCCCAATCTTGGCAAAGTGACGCTCAACAAATTGTATGTTCCGCCATACAAACTATTGGAAGCTACGATATGATCTCCCGTCTTCAGCAACACCAACAACGAAGTTGCAATGGCTGCAGTTCCCGATGCGGTAACAACTGCTGCGATTCCGCCTTCGAGTGCTGCCAATCGTTGTTCGAGAATGTCATTGGTTGGATTATTTAATCGAGTATATATAAATCCTGCTTCGGCAAGTCCAAATAAATTGGCAGCATGATCCGAATTGTTGAATACGTACGAACTGGTTTGGTAAATAGGTACCGCTCTGGTCCCTGCTGTTTTAGTAACGTCGTGACCTGCGTGTAATGCGTTTGTAGCGAATTTTTGTGTGCTCATAATGAATTGATTTTAAATTTTAGATTTATTTGTATTTTAATTTGAAATATTCTTGTGTTTTAGACTTAAAAAACAAAAACCCTTTTGAAAAATATCCAAAAGGGTTTTAAGTTTTGTTTTAACTCATACTTTCGGATTCAACTGACGCTAATAAACTTCATGGTCATTGCACAAATCATCGATTTGACGTTACATGCGCTCATTTGTTTTTGCTCTAAGGTATACATTTTATAGGTATAATTTATTTTTGATAGAATGCTAAAAAAAACCTCCCGTTTTGTGGGAGGCTTTTGCTATATAATTTTGATTTAAATTTAAGCAATAAACGACCCGCAGGATTTTTCCTGCATTGATTTAGAAATATTGCAAACATTTAAATTCATTTTTTTACTTTTGTTTGACAAATGTCTAAACTTTTATTTAGAAATCCAAACGATTTTAAAAAAATAACATCAAAATTCCAAATCTTTAATTATTCAACAATTGATATTTTTAATTTCATCATCAAAAAAAAGTAAAGATTAATTTGCAATTCAATTTGGTTTCATACATTTGCAGACGAAATATTAGAGGAAAAATTTGAACTGATTGCAACCTCGTTAAAAAAATGCTAAAGCAGGAAACTTCCTTATAGCATTCCCCAGCAATTATTTTTCCTCGCTTAATTTAAAAATTTATATTATTATGGCTTATTTATTTACGTCAGAATCTGTGAGTGAAGGACATCCAGACAAAGTAGCTGACCAAATTTCGGATGCATTAATTGATAATTTCTTGGCTTTTGATCCTGAATCAAAAGTGGCTTGCGAAACTTTGGTAACAACCGGATTAGTTGTCTTGGCAGGTGAAGTTAAATCTGAAACCTATTTAGATGTTCAAACCATCGCAAGAGATGTTATCAAGAAAATTGGTTACACGAAGAGCGAATATATGTTTGAAGCCAATTCTTGCGGAGTGCTTTCAGCAATTCACGAACAATCAGCCGATATCAATCAAGGTGTTGACAGAGCGAATAAGGAAGAACAAGGTGCTGGTGACCAAGGAATGATGTTTGGTTATGCAACTAATGAAACTGAAAACCTTATGCCTTTGGCACTGGATTTATCCCATAAATTATTACAGGAATTAGCTGTTTTACGTCGTGAGAATAGTGAAATTACTTATTTGCGTCCTGATGCAAAATCACAGGTAACTTTGGAATATGACGACAACAACAAACCATCTCGAATTGATGCGATTGTAATTTCGACCCAACACGATGATTTTGATGAAGAAGCTGCGATGTTGGCCAAAATTAAAAGTGATTTAGTTGGGATTTTAATTCCAAGAATCATCAAAAGCAACCCACAATACGCTCATTTATTCAACGATAAAATTACCTATCATATTAATCCAACGGGGAAATTCGTTATTGGAGGACCACACGGTGATAGTGGTTTAACTGGAAGAAAAATCATTGTGGATACTTACGGCGGAAAAGGAGCTCACGGTGGTGGCGCTTTCTCCGGGAAAGATCCTAGTAAAGTAGATAGAAGTGCGGCTTATGCAACACGTCACATCGCTAAAAACCTTGTTGCAGCTGGTGTTGCCGACGAAATTTTGGTTCAAGTTTCTTACGCTATTGGAGTTGCAAAACCAATGGGAATTTTCATCGAAACTTACGGTACTTCAAAAGTAAATTTGACCAATGGTGAAATCGCGAAAAAAGTGGAAGCTATTTTTGACATGCGTCCTTACTTTATAGAGCAACGTTTGAAATTAAGAAATCCTATTTACAGCGAAACAGCTGCATACGGACATATGGGAAGAACTCCAGAAACGGTAACCAAAACTTTTAAAGCTCCGGGTGGAATTGAAAAAACCCTTACAGTGGAATTGTTTACTTGGGAAAAATTAGATTTCGTTGATGAAGTAAAAGCCGCTTTTGGATTGTAATTCCATCTCCATTTCTTCATAAAGGTACGGAAGCAAAGAAAAATTGATAAACAAAAAAACCTGACTATTACTAGTCAGGTTTTTTTTATGCTCATTATTGAACTATTTTCTTGGAAATTCAAGCGCTGCTTGTGCTGCTGCCAATCTTGCAATTGGCACACGGAATGGGGAACAACTCACGTAGTTCATACCTATTCTGTGACAGAATTTAACACTCTCGGGATCTCCACCGTGTTCGCCACAAATACCCACTTTTAGGTTTGGTTTGGTTTGACGGCCTCTTTCTACACCAATTTTTATCAACTCTCCCACTCCTTCTTGGTCGATAGTTTGGAAAGGGTCATCTGGAAGAATTCCAAGATCGAGATATTTAGGCAGGAATCCACCAATATCATCACGACTGAAACCAAAACTCATTTGTGTTAAATCATTTGTTCCAAAACTGAAGAAATCAGCTTCTTCTGCCATACTGTTGGCTTTCAATGCAGCACGAGGAATTTCAATCATTGTTCCGTATAAATAGGAGATTTTTTTAACTCCCATTTTTTCGCAGGTTTCTTTGTACACTGCATCAACTATTTCTCTTTGATGTCTCAATTCATTTTTAGAACAAGTTACGGGAACCATGATTTCAGGCATTGCTTTTTTCCCTTCTTGAATCAACTCAACCGAAGCTTCGAAGATTGCTCTAATTTGCATTTCGGTGATTTCGGGATAACTCACTCCCAAACGAACTCCTCTATGACCAAGCATTGGGTTGTTTTCGTGTAAAGCCAAAACTCTTCGGTTCAAGACACTCATACTAATTCCTAATTCTTTGCTTAACTGAACTAATTTTTCTTTATCGTGAGGGACAAATTCGTGCAATGGTGGATCCAATAAACGAATTGTAACAGGGAAACCACTCATCACGCCTAAAGTTCTTTTAATATCTTTTTTTACATATATGAACAGGCCATTCAAAGCTTCTCTTCTTTCTTTTTCGGTTTTACTCACAATCATTTTGCGAAGAAGAAATAATGGCTGGTCACTACCTTCGCCATAAAACATATGCTCTGTTCGGAAAAGACCAATTCCCTCGGCTCCAAATCTCGCCCCCTGTTCAGCATCGCCAGGAGTTTCGGCATTGGTACGTACCCCAATTACTTTGGTTTTATCAACCAGTTTCATCAGGTTTTTGTAAGATTGATTTTTATCTAAATCTACGTCAACTAATTCCATACTTCCTAGGTAAACCAATCCTTTTGTACCGTCAAGACTTAACCAATCACCTTCTTTGATAAAAGTACCATCGTTAGCTCTGAAAGATTTGGTTTCGCTGTTAATTTGAATATCATTACAACCAACAATACAACATTTTCCCCAACCTCTTGCCACTAATGCAGCGTGAGAAGTCATTCCACCTTTGGTGGTAAGAATGGCTTGTGATTTGTGCATACCGTCTACATCTTCGGGAGAAGTCTCTTCTCTAACCAAGATTACTTTTTCGCCTTTACTTGCCCATTCTACAGCATCATTAGACGAGAAAACTACGCGTCCTTTTGCTCCCCCTGGACCTGCTGGCAGACCTTTTGCAATAGCTTTTGTTATTTTTTGTATTTCGGGATTTAGCATTGGCAATAATAATTCTACCAATTGGTTTGGCGCTACTCTCATAACAGCAGTATTCACATCAATCAATTTTGAATTGTACATATCGCTGGCAATTTTCACGGCAGCAACTCCATTACGTTTTCCTATACGACATTGCAACATGTAAAGTGTTCCCTTTTCGATGGTAAACTCAATATCCTGCATGTCTTTATAATGCTCTTCTAATCTGTTTTGAATAGAAAACAACTTTTTATAAGCTTCCGGCATTACTTCTTCAAGTGTTGGCAAGTGTTTACTTTGGTCGTTTTTAGATTTATCGTTTACCGGAGCCGGAGTTCTAATTCCTGCAACCACGTCTTCTCCTTGTGCATTTATTAAATATTCCCCATAAAAATAATCTTCCCCATTACCAGGATTTCTTGTAAAAGCAACACCTGTGGCACTTGTTTCTCCCATATTTCCGAAGACCATAGCTTGAACATTCACGGCAGTTCCCCATTGGTGTGGAATATTTTCAATACGACGGTATTCGATGGCTCGTTTTCCCATCCAGCTGCTAAACACGCCTCCGATACTTCCCCATAATTGTTCGTTTGGATCTTCTGGAAATGGTGCTCCTAATACTTTAATAATGGTAGCTTTGAATTCTTTTACCAACGCTTTTAATTCGGGAACGGTTAAATCGGTATCGTATTTATATCCTTGTTTGTGTTTGACTTTCTCCAATTTTTCGTCTAATACTTTTCGGATTCCTTTTCCGTCTTTTGGCTCAATTCCAGCCGCTTTTTCCATCACCACATCGGCATACATCATTATCAAACGTCGGTAGGCATCATAAGCAAAACGAGCATCACCGGATTGTTTGATTACCCCTTCGATGGTTTGTTCGTTTAAACCAATATTTAAAACGGTATCCATCATTCCGGGCATCGATTTTCTGGCACCAGAACGAACAGAGAGCAATAAAGGATTGTTTACATCGCCAAATTTTTTGCCCATTTCTTTTTCAACAGCAGCCAGTGCTTTTTCTGTTTGGGCTTTTAGTTCAGTCGGATATTTCTTTTTATTATCATAATAAGCGGTACAAACTTCTGTGGTAAGTGTATATCCCGGAGGAACCGGTAACAAAAGATTAGGGTGCCCTGCCATTTCGGCTAGATTGGCTCCTTTGCCTCCCAACAAATTTTTCATAGATTCATTTCCGTCTGCTTTTCCGCCTCCAAATGAATAAACATACTTTGGAGTCTTTTTAACTTTTTCCATATTCATAAATTTATTTAAGATTATTCTAATGATACTCTTCTCAAAGATATAAGTTGTTTACTGTAAATAAAATGACAAATATCATATTTGAAATATGGTCTGGAATGTATACTTTGGCACTTGATAAATAGCTTCAAAAAGGAAAAAAATTGTTTTTATATTTGCCGTATAAAGTTCGCTATCGCAATTCAATTTTTCGTATTTTAGCTTTCTTCGAAATCTATGTTTTATCCCAAAAAAAATTAGGCAAAAATAAATCAGAGTTGGTATGCTAAAAAGAATGACTCTTCTCCTTATCACCTTGCAATCTGCTATGGCGCTGTCACAGGGACAAAACCTGAAAGCGAAATTCATCTCGACACAAAAAATAGACATTGATTTTTTTGTGGGTTTTGATGGAATGGGAAACCTGTATTACATTAAAAACAATGTATTTTATATGAAAAACGAGAAAGAATCGTGGCAATATAAAAACGTTTCACTAGGAAAACCAACTAAAATAGACATACAAAATCCATTAAAAATTATGCTTTTTTATGAAAATTTCAACACGGTTATAATGCTGGATAATCAATTGAATGAAACTCATAAAATTAATTTTTCTGAAAAGGAAGTTCCAATTGTTGCTATAGCTACAGGAAATGCCTCTCAAAACAGACTTTGGATTTATAATAGTTTGACCCAACAAATTGGGCTTTTTGATTATTTAAAAAACACGTTTCAATCAATAACAACTTCGTTTCAAGGAAATATAAAATATTACGAATCGGATTTCAACACTTTTCAATGGATTGATGGTGACCTGAATTGGTATTATTGTGATGTTTTTGGAAAAATTATTAGTTTGGGTAAAGTTGCTGAATTTGACCAAATTCAAGTTATTGGAAACCAAATTATTATTTTTTCGAAGAACGGAAAATTAATTCTGCAGGATATAAGCAAGAACGGGAATTACACAATCGAAAATGTAGAAAAATCATTTAATAATTTCTTCTACAAAGACCAAATTTTGTCTATTTTTACCAACCAAGAAATTACAAATTATAAAATCACGATACCATAATGCACATAGCAGTAGCAGGAAATATAGGCGCCGGAAAAACAACCCTTACCCAATTATTGGCAAAACATTTTAAATGGGAACCCCATTATGAAGACGTGGTAGACAATCCTTATTTGGACGATTTTTATCACCAAATGGAGCGTTGGTCGTTTAATTTACAGATTTATTTCCTGAACAGTCGTTTTCGCCAAGTGTTGCAAATTCGAGAAAGCGGCAAAAAAATAATTCAAGACCGAACCATCTACGAAGATGCACATATTTTCGCTCCCAATTTGCATGCTATGGGCTTGATGACCCAACGTGATTTTCAAAACTATTCTTCCCTATTTGATTTAATGGAGTCTAAGGTAGCTGCGCCTGACATGCTCATTTATTTAAGAAGTTCCATTCCTAATCTAGTGGGTCAAATCCACAAACGGGGGCGAGAATATGAGAACACCATTTCCATAGATTACCTCAACCGATTGAATGAACGTTACGAAGCCTGGATTCAAACCTACAACAAAGGAAAATTACTGATTATTGATGTAGATAACATTAATTTTGTGGACAATCCAGAAGATTTAGGAATGATTATCAATAAAATTGACGCAGAACTGAACGGATTGTTTTAAAACACATATTGCAAAAATTATTACAGATTACAATAAAAATGCCTCGCAAAAATTGGAGGCTTTTTAAATTCTAATATTTACTTAAGTAATAGTTAAAATTTAATGTCGTATTTCGTGCCAAAATTATTGAGTACAAAGTTTAATTTTTCTTTTAGGATTTCGAATGACTTGTACGCATCAAAATCTAACCATTGATATTTTATTCTT
>JBIKPM010000044.1:0-11087 GCA_044357435.1 Flavobacterium sp.
CAACACTCTTTTTAGAGAACCGCTTTTTATATTATTGTTATATTCAGGTTTTAAGATTTTTATTTGATTGTTAATTTCATCAATATGGGATGGTTTTCCTAAAATTTCAAGTGCTTCATAGGCATACTCAGGTAAAGTTTTGAATGTGTTTCTTTTAATAATTATGTTTCCTTCATTATCTAAATAAACACCTAATTCCTCTTTTAAAAGCATTTTGCAAATTGGAATTATTTCATCGATTAAAGTATAATCATCTGATTTGAAAAAAAATAAAGAATAGCTTCTACAATTTAGGCTATATTTTTTATTATTAGGCTTACTAATTTTTTCATTAATATCCTCTATAAATTTACCAAAATCAAAGATTTTAGATAGTTCATTAGATACTAAGTATAAATTTTTCCAAGCATATCTTTGCCTAACTGTAAAATCGGTTGTAATTAATACATCTTCTTGATTGCCAATTAATTCATATTCATTTTTGCAAAAAAAAGAAAATATTAATGTTATAAATTGTTTCGTGAATTTTGTTTCATCAAAAGCATTTATTTTGGAAGCGATTTCATCTGTAATATATATTGAAGGTTGATGAAAATCAATATTATAATTAGCAACTAAATCTTGATTATATCGCTTAAAAAAACTCAGCTTATTTTCAAGTTCTTCTAATAATTTCACTCTAATTTGCCGACATCTTTCCTTAGTTAATTTTGTGTTTTCGGCTAATTGTACTAAATTTTGAGGGGTAAAATTCTCGTGAATTAATAATCCGTTTTTTAAGATATAGTTTTTATTTATTCCCAAGAAGGCTTGCTTGTCAATTAAAAATTGAATAATGCTAAAAATTGAGTTATTTGGTAAAATATTTTGATCTATTTCTACATCATAGAATTCTTCTTCTAAAAATAATTTCAACTTCAATCCAATTAGTTTTTTTTCTTTGTCAATTTCAATAATTTCATTGATGAAAAGTTTGATTTCATTTGTAAAAAGTTCTAATTCACCATATGTTCCTGCTCCAATATTTTCGATGGTTTTAAAATTAAAATTTGCATTTGAAAAAATTCTATCTGAAATATTATAGATATCAATTTGTCTTTCTAAAAAGGCACTTAATGCATTTTGACTTCTGTTTGAAAGTTTATGAAATTGTTTCTGAATATGATGATTAACTATTTGTATTTGTAAATGATTTAAATTTTTGAATTGTCTTTCCAATTTATTTTCAAAGGTTAAAGCCTTTTCTAAAATAAGTTCATTATCATCTTTTAAATTGTGAATCTTAATTATATAACTTTCGACGCCTTTTAGATAAGTTTCAAGCTCTGGTATAGATTTAACTCCCAAATTAGTTAGTTCACTAGGTTTAAAAGATTGCATTGAAAATATATTTTCAAAAAATCCATTTAGGCTTATTTCTCCTTCTAGAAATGTTTCCAAACCATTTTTTGTTCTATGTGATAATTTTGAATAATTATTTACTATAAAATTATTTATTAGATTTTGTTGGTTTTGATTTAACGAAGTTATCATAATTTGAATAGGAACTTCATTTGAATTTAAGTCCTTCAAGACTTTTGCTTCATTGTCTTCAAAATATTTTAAACAAATAGAAATTAACTCCAAATTTGTTTTTTCTCCGCAATTTCTAATGGGCTTAAAGGAACCATAATTAGAATAAATCTCTCTAAGTTCAGATATGGTTCCAATTTTATTATCAACACAAGTATTAAAGGCTCTTGCTGAAATTTCATTATTTGAATATATTTCTTTTAAAGTCATAGGTCTATCTAAAATATAAATAATTATTTAATATAAAGTGTTGTTAAAACGTGTATTACATTTGTATATTCTTGCTTTACCTTATAATCTTAAGTTAAGATTTCCTTACCAAATATATCAATATCCACTGAAAATACTGATTAATTCCCGTAAAACTTTATTTCTTTTCCAAAGCTAACTCCATTTATATTAAGGATTTTACGGGAAACCGTAAATGAAGTCTTTTTGCACAATTTTTTTTAGCCCTGATAGAAATGGAAATCCTTTTATGCCGGAGTTCGGCATAAAAGATTGCAATGGATAGCTGGAAATAGCTTCCGAAAAAAAATCTAAAGTCTGCAATCTTTTCACTAAATTTGCACTCCAATAAAAGGATTAAAAAATGTTAGACAGACTTCAAATAGTAAAACAGCGTTTCGACGAGATTTCGGATTTAATCATCCAACCGGATGTGATTTCGGACCAGAAGCGCTATGTACAATTGAATCAAGAATATAAAGGTTTGAAAGCCCTAGCCGAAAAGCGTGATGAATACGTTATTTTGATGGCGAATATTGAAGAAGCCAACGAAATTATTGCCGATAATAGTGATGCAGACATGACCGAAATGGCCAAGATGCAACTTGAAGAAGCCAAGGAAAGACTGCCGGAATTGGAGGAAGAAATCAAGTTTATGTTGATTCCAAAAGACGAGGAAGATGCCAAAAACGTGATGGTCGAAATTCGCGCCGGAACGGGTGGCGACGAAGCCAGTATTTTTGCTGGAGATTTGTTCCGTATGTACACCAAATATTGCGAAAATAGAGGTTGGAGAACTTCGGTTGTCGATATGAACGAAGGAACTTCAGGTGGTTTCAAAGAGGTGATTTTTGAAGTTACCGGCGAGGATGTTTACGGCACCTTGAAGTTTGAAGCGGGCGTTCACCGTGTGCAACGCGTTCCGCAAACGGAAACTCAGGGACGTGTCCACACCTCGGCAGCGACGGTTATGGTGCTTCCGGAAGCCGAAGAATTTGACGTGCAAATTGACATGAACGATGTTCGTGTTGATTTTTTCTGTTCTTCAGGACCTGGTGGACAATCGGTAAATACAACAAAATCTGCAGTTCGTTTGACGCACATTCCAACAGGATTAGTGGCGCAATGTCAGGATCAGAAATCACAACACAAAAATAAAGATAAAGCCTTAACGGTTTTGCGTTCTCGTTTGTACGAACAAGAATTGGCCAAAAAGCAGGAGCAAGATGCCACCAAACGTACTTCGCAAGTAAGTTCTGGTGACCGTTCAGCTAAAATTAGAACTTACAATTATGCACAAGGTCGTGTGACGGATCACCGTGTGGGATTGACTTTATACGATTTAGGAAATATTATGAATGGTGATATCCAGAAAATTGTTGATGAATTGCAATTGGTCAACAATATGGAGAAACTGAAGGAAGCGAGTGAGGTATTTTAAATGGGTCTTGGGTTTTGGGTCCTGGGTTTTGGGTTTTAGTAAAAAATAAAATATATGAGAAACTTTAGGGATTTAGAAGTTTGGCAAAGTTCTGTTTTATTTGTTAAAAGAATTTATATTATAACCGGTTCTTTCCCAAACGAAGAAAAATTCGGACTAGTTTCTCAAATTAACAGATGTGCAGTTTCAATTCCTTCGAACATTGCTGAAGGTTGTTCAAGAAGTTCTCAAAAGGATTTTTCTAGATTTTTGCAAATAAGTTTAGGTTCTGCCTTTGAATTAGAAACTCAAATTGAAATTGCTAAAGAAATAGGTTTTGTGGATGTAATTTTGCACTTAGAAATTATTTCCGAGCTCAATGTTATTCAAAAAAGAATTCAATCATTAAAAAAGTATGTTGATTCCCATGTCTAAACTAAAGACCCAACACCTAACACCCAAGACCTAATACCCGAAAAATGACAACTAAAGAACTAATCGACCAAATAAAAATCAAAAAATCCTTCCTTTGTGTAGGACTGGATGTTGATTTGAATAAAATACCATCCCATTTATTAGAATTAGAAGACCCGATTTTCGAGTTCAACAAGGCGATAATCGATGCCACGCACGATTTGGCAGTTGCCTATAAACCCAACACGGCTTTTTTTGAAGCGTATGGAATAAAAGGTTGGCAGTCGTTGCAAAAAACTATCAACTACATCAACGAAAATTACCCTGAAATTTTCACGATTGCCGATGCAAAACGGGGTGATATTGGCAACACTTCGTCTATGTATGCCAAAGCTTTCTTCGAGGATTTAAACTTTGACAGTGTCACCGTTGCTCCTTATATGGGGAAAGATTCAGTGGAACCGTTCTTGGCTTTCGAAAATAAACACACGATACTATTGGCTTTGACTTCCAATGAAGGGGCATTTGATTTTCAAACCTTGAATGTTGGAGGGAAGGAATTGTACAAACAGGTTCTGGAAACCTCAAAAACTTGGAAAAATTTTGAAAATCTGATGTACGTTGTTGGCGCTACAAAAGCCGAATATTTCACGGAAATTCGCAAAATTGTCCCTAATAGTTTCTTGCTTGTCCCTGGTGTTGGCGCACAAGGTGGAAGCCTTTCGGAAGTATGTAAATACGGAATGAATGCCAATGTTGGCTTGCTGATCAATTCTTCAAGAGCGATTATTTATGCCTCAAAGGGAACTGATTTTGCCGAAAAGGCTAGGGAAGAAGCGTCGAAAATGCAGCAAGAAATGGCAGCTTTATTGATAGCTACTATTTCTTAATAAATTTATACGTTTTAATTCCTGATTTCGTCCCAATTTTCAAAAGGTAAATTCCGTTTTGATAGTCAGACACATCTAAAATGGTTTGGTCATTATTTAAAATATATGAATTGAGTTGTTGACCCAAAAAAGAGTAAATTGTTGCTCGATTTCCAATTTGACTTTCTGGAATTATTATATTTAGCTTGTCTTTTACTGGATTTGGAAAATTGACCAAATCATTTTGTTCAGTTACATTGCTATTTCCTAAACTTGTTTGTTGGTATATCCTAACATAATCTACTTCCATTGCAGATTGTACAAAGGCATTTGTTATATTTGGCGTTATTGCTATATTTAATAAAATGAATTGTTCAGCATCAAAAGGCCAAGTATATTGATTTTTGATCAGTGGTTCATAGTTGAGATGATTAATACCATCTACGCTTAATGTTATTCTATCCTTATCCCATTCAAGCGCATAAATATGGAAATCACTAGTTACTCCATCTTTATTTTGATAATTAGCTACGTATTCATCTATTGACAAATTGCCATCTATTGGATGGTGAACAGCGCTTGATATGACATTGGATCCCCAGTATTCCATAATGTCTATTTCGCCACAGGCGGGCCAGGTTACAGAGCCATATCCATTTAATTGCCAATAGGCTCCTAACTCGTTAATGTTTTTGCCCAACATCCAAATGGCGGGCAAAGTCCCATTTCCCTCAGATAATTTTGCACGAACTTCTACACGTCCATATTTAAAGGCAAACTTCGAATTCAAACGTGCTGATGTATATTGCTTATTTATACCTTGATTTGTATAAGATTCCCGTTTGGCTACGATTTTTAAAGTGCCATTGCTAACAAAAGAATTTTCAACGCGGTTTGTATAATGTTGCTGCTCATTGCCAAACCAACTAGTACCCATTGGAAATTGAGTTTGTTGGTGCCAGTTTAAAAAATTTATTGCCCCATTTCCATCAAATTCATCCGACCAAACTAAATTATCATAAACAACATTATTTGTAACTGTATATTGAAAATCATCAATGTATGAAACTACTTGACTTGTGTTGTTTTCTCCATTTATTTGAATAAGAACTCTATTGAAATCAGATCTAGATATAGGATTAGGAGAAGTAGTACTGAAATTGACAAAATTATCAGTTGCGAAATTAAAAGTTATCGTCTGCCATTGATCCAATACAATAGGTTTGATTATTTCACATTGTGTTGACCAAGGTTCGGTCAACAAACTATTTTGAAGTTTCAATGAAATTTGATTGGTTTGATTGCCTATAAGGCCATTTGAAGGAACGTATATTTTTAAAGAAAAGGTGCTGTTGGAAATTAAATTAAAGTTACCTACCCCATTAAAACCTATATGCGAATAGGCTCCACCAGTATCAGAATACTTTAAAACTGTAGCAGAATTATTAATGCCTAATTGATAGGGATTTGCAAAATGATTGTCTATTCCGCAATCACCTCCATACCAACTTAAAATATTTCCATTTCCTTCAAAGTTGTCACTTGTAGTTTGAAGTTGAGAATATATAAAGTTGGATAAAAATAATAATGTAAAAAATATAAAATTACGCATTTGTTAAAAGTTAAAACTATTAGTTAACAAATGTAATACATATCAATGATAATGAAATTTAAAACACCCTTACAAAAACTATACACCATCCAGTTTAATTTGTAAAAAAATAAACTTACAGATTCGTAATAATTGAGTTTATGGTTAAGAGAATGAAAGGCCAAAAAAAGAATTATACAAACAGTTTATGGAAACTTCAAATATTTATATAAATGTCAAAAATCTGTTGTATGTTGTTGATGCCAAAAAAGCCAAATATTTCAAGAAAATTCAAAAAAATTATTACTGATAGTTTTCCGCTTATTCCCCTTGTTGACATACAAGGCTGAACTCTTTCGGAAGTACATAAATATGGAATGAATGCCAATTTTCGTCTGCTGTTTAATTCCTCACGAGCTATTATTTATTGTCTCAAACGGAACCGATTTTATTGAAGGTGCTATCAAAGAAACATTGTAAATGTAAAAAGAAGTGAAAGCTATTTTGAATTAAATTCGGACTAGAATTCATATATTAAATTTTAATTTGTGAATTCTTGGCTGAAATTTTTCTAAATTGCAACGAATTTAATTTATTAAAAATCCGTTGATAAACTATACCATTTACAAGAACGAAAATAGCGATCAATGGGTGACTTTTGTCCACGGTGCCGGCGGGAGTTCGTCTATATGGTTCAAACAAATTCGGGATTTTAAAAAATCCTATAATGTATTGTTGTTGGATTTACGTGGACACGGAAATTCCAATGTCCAAATCAAAAAAGCTTTTAAACAAAAATATACCTTCGAATCTATTGCTAATGATGTTCTGGAAGTAATTGACTATCTAAAAATCGAAAAATCACACTTTGTCGGGATTTCTCTCGGCACGATTTTGATTCGTCAATTGGCCGAAATGCATCCGGAACGCGTGCAAAGTATGATTCTTGGAGGCGCTATCTTGAAAATGAATTTTCGTTCGCAAATCTTGATGAGATTGGGAAATATGTTTAAATACGTGTTGCCTTATTTGGTATTGTACCAATTTTTTGCCTTTGTGATTATGCCTAAAAAAAATCACAAACAATCCCGATTGCTTTTCATTAATGAAGCTAAAAAGTTGTACCAAAAAGAATTTATAAAATGGTTCAAATTGACAGCCGAAATAAATCCGTTGCTGAGGTGGTTTCGTCAAGTGGAATTGAATATTCCGACGCTTTATGTGATGGGCGAAGAAGATTACATGTTTTTGCCTTCGGTTCGACTGGTAGTCGAAAAACACTATAAATCTTCAAAATTGTTTGTGATTGAGCAATGTGGACATGTGGTCAATGTGGAGCAACCTATTGTTTTTAATAAGGAAGTCTTATCCTTCATTGGTTTAACCCAATAAAAAAATGCCGACATCCTGAAACGTCGGCACTCTTTTACTAACCAAAACCAAAATAATAAATAACCAGTTTATTACATTACAAAGGTTGTGAATTTTTCATTCTTCCGCTGTTAAGATTTTGTTATTACTTTGTTGTATTTAAGTTAAGTTTTTTAACTTTAATCTATTATTTTAAAAATCTTTAAAACTGAAAATCAGTTGTTTATAATAATTGGTTTTGTTTTTCCCATCATTTCTTTTTTTTTATGTAAAACATCTTAATCGAGATGATTTCCATGAATTGTTGACACCATTTTTTATAAGCACTATTTGATAAAAAACTATTAAATTTTATAATTATGAAATCAAATAAAAAATTGACAACGGCCTCAGGAAGACCATATGTCGAAAATGAAAATTCCCAATCCGTGGGGCCACGCGGTCCACTATTGTTGCAGGATTACATTCTTCATGAAAAAATGGCGCATTTCAATAGAGAGCGCATTCCGGAGAGGGTAGTGCATGCAAAAGGTTCAGGTGCTTTCGGGACTTTTACCGTAACGCATAATATTACTAAATACACCAAGGCCAAGATTTTCTCGGAACTTGGAAAAGAAACCAAAGTATTTCTTCGTTTTTCAACCGTTGGTGGCGAAAAAGGGTCGGCTGATACAGAACGTGATCCAAGAGGTTTTGCCATAAAATTCTACACGGAAGATGGTAATTGGGATTTGGTGGGCAATAACACCCCGGTTTTCTTTGTAAAAGATCCCAAAAAGTTTGGGGATTTTATTCACACCCAAAAACGGGATCCTCACACCAATTTAAAATCACCAACCATGATGTGGGATTTCTGGTCGCTGAATCCCGAAAGTTTGCATCAGGTTTTGATATTAATGTCGGACAGGGGAACACCTTATGGATACCGTCACATGCATGGTTTTGGCAGTCATACTTATTCGATGATAAACGATGCCAACGAGCGTTTTTATATAAAATTTCATTTTATAACCGCCCAAGGCATCAAGAATTTTACCAATGAACAAGCGGCTCAAATGAAATCGCACGACATGGATTTTTCGCAAAGAGATTTATTCGACAATATCGAAGGAGGGAATTTTCCCAAATGGAATTTAAAAATCCAGATCATGACCGAGGCCGAAGCCAATAATGAAGATTATTACTTTAACCCATTTGATTTGACCAAGGTTTGGCCACACGCAGATTTTCCGTTGATAGATGTTGGTGTTTTAGAATTGAATCAAAATCCGCAAAATTATTTTCAAGATGTGGAACAAGCTGCTTTTGCGCCGGCGCATGTCGTGGACGGAATTGGCTATTCTCCCGACAAAATGTTGCAAGGTCGTCTGTTGTCTTATCCTGATGCACAGCGGTATCGTTTGGGTGCCAATTATGAGCAAATTCCGGTGAATCGTTGCCCATTTGCTGTCCATAATTACCAAAGAGACGGACAAATGCGGGTGGATGGAAATGGAGGGCAAAATCCAAATTATTTCCCGAACAGTTTTGACGAAATAGATATTGACCAGTCGTATAAAGAACCGCCATTGCCAATCCATAGCCATTTTGCCGATTGGTACGACAGGAACTGCGAGGGTGAAAACGACCATTTTTCTCAACCCGGAAAATTGTTTCAAATTATGTCGCAGGAACAACAACAAAATACCATTGACAATATAGTAGGTGCCATGTCAGGAATTCACGGACCCCTAAAAGAGGAAATCGTCACACGTCAATTGTTTCTTTGGTACAGAGTCGATCCTCGTTTGGGTATGGGAATAGCCAAAGGATTGAAGGTTGAATTTGAGGATTTGCCGGCTTAAATTTAATGGCTGGGCTAGGTATAAAACTACATCCTACCTGAATGAAATTAGCTATTTTGTCATTTCGACCAACGGGAGAAATCACATTACTGGAGCAACTGATGTGATTTACTTTGCCCGTTCGCTTTGCCTTGGTCTCCTTGGTCGAAATGACAAAAAAAAAACATACCGGTACTAGAAGTGGACAGATTATAATTTTTAATAGAACACCACCGTTTTATTGTCATAAACCATGGTTTTTCGTTCGGCGTGGAGTTTTATGGCCCTTGCCAAAACGATGCGTTCTAAATCGCGACCTTTCATTATAAAATCCTCAATAGAATTGACGTGTGACACTCGGGCAATATCTTGCTCAATAATGGGGCCTTCATCTAATCCTTCAGTTACATAATGGCTGGTGGCACCTATAATTTTTACCCCGCGTTTAAAAGCGGAATGATAAGGTTTTGCCCCCGGAAAGGCAGGCAAAAAGGAATGATGAATATTGATAATTTTGTTTCTGTATTTTGCAATCAAGTTAGGTGTGATTATTTGCATGTAACGTGCCAAAACAATAAAATCTATTTGGTATTGTTGTAATAAATTTAATTGTTTTTGTTCTCCATCATCTTTAATTTCTTTGGTAAAAGGGATGTAATGAAACGGAATGGAAAAACGTTCCGCAATTGGTTTTAAATCTTCATGATTACTAATAACTACGGCTATTTCTAATGGTAACTCTCCTGCGCTATAACGTCCCAAAATGTCATATAAACAATGATCATATTTTGAAACAAATAAGGCCATTTTGGGCCTTTCTTCCTGTGTGTACATTTCCCAAGACATCTTAAACGGATTCGCTAAATGGGTTTTAAAATCGGTTTTTATGGCTTCTAAATCCCAGTTTTTGGCATTAAATTCACATTCTAAACGCATGAAAAAAACATTTTCATCTGCATCAACATGTTGATCTAAATAAATAATGTTTCCCTCTTTTGAAGCAATATAATTTGTAACAGTTGAAATAATTGCTTTTTGATCTTTACAATGAATAAGTATGATAATCTTTTGCATAAAATTTAATTTGTGAGCAATTTATTTTTGCTGGGTTTGGGATTTTACGATTTGACAGAAACTTGTGTATGCAACGTTAATTACTTTTTGTCTTGCATGGCGAAAACTTTTTGCAATAAAATGGAGGATCTGGCATTCAAATTTGTTCTGATATTTTTTTCTTCGACTGCAATCATTTTAAAAACACCCGCCATGGCTTGATTGGTAGTGTAATCTGTCAAGTCTGGATTTACTTTTTTTACGAAAGGAATGCTATTGTATTTTTTTATAATGTTTGACCAAACGGTGTCAGCGCCCACTTTGGTAAACGAATTTTTTATTACAGGATTGAATTTTCCGTACAAAGCCGTTGAAGTGGTGTTTTGTAAATAACTGGTGGCTGAATTTTCACTTCCCATCAAAATGGTTTTGGCATCTGCAAAAGTCATATTTTTTACAGCATCCACAAATATAGGAGTGGCTTCTTTTACGGCATCTTCGGCAGCACGATTAAGTACTTTTAGCCCTTCATCGGCCAATGAACTTAAACCAATTTTTCTCAAGCTTGAATCTACTTTTTTTAATTCGTCCGGCAACAATATTTTTACAGCTTCGTTCTTATAAAAACCATCGACAGCAGTCAATTTTGTTACTTGTTTAGAAATACCGTTGTTCAATGCTTCTTTCAATCCACTCGAAATATCAATTCCACCTTGGCCTTGTGTCTGCGGAAATTGATTTATAAC
>JBIKPM010000246.1:0-3804 GCA_044357435.1 Flavobacterium sp.
TTCATTATATTCTGTTTTTTAGTTTTTTTGAAAGAACGACAAATATAGCACTTTTAGGTTAGCTATAAATTCAAAACACTCAAAAAAGGATGGTTTAACCAACGAAAACGTTATAAATTTTAAAATTCGAACTGAATTTTCGTTTTTTGTGAATGCCAATTCCATGGTAAAATCGGCCATCTAGCAAAATCCGAATGCCTAACGCAAATTGATTACAGTCGTATTTTTTAAGAAACTTTGCTCTCTAAATTTCGAGACTCATCCATTTTCTGCTATATTTGCCTTATGCAGTTTTCAGAAATTTTAGGGCAGGAACACATCAAAAATCACTTGACGCGAAGTGCCGATTTGGGCAGAATTCCTCACGCACAATTATTTGTCGGGCCGGAAGGGAGTGGCACCTTACCAATGGCAATTGCTTATGCGCAATACATTTTATGTGGTAACCAAAACGGTGAAAACTCTGGTTCCAATGAAAGTTGCAATCTTAAATTCCAAAAGATTTCGCATCCTGATTTGCACTTTGTTTATCCAACGGTAAGCACAGAAAAAGTGGATAAAAAACCGAAAAGTATTGATTTCGTTGCCGATTGGAGACAATTTGTTGCCCAAAATCCTTACGGAGGTTTGTTCGATTGGTATTCCGTTTTGGGTGTGCAAAATAAACAAGGCGAAATTCGGGTTGATGATGCACAAGAAATTTTAAAATCTTTGGCTTTAAAATCCTATGAGGGCGGTTATAAAATTATGATTGTTTGGATGGCCGACAAAATGAATACTGCGGCTTCAAACAAATTGTTGAAATTGTTGGAAGAACCACCAGAAAAAACAGTTTTCATCTTAATTTCAGAAAACGAAGAAGACATCATTCAAACGATTCGTTCTCGTTGCCAAGTTTTGCATTTTAATGGATTAAGTGAGCATATCATTACAGAAGCGCTTGTTTCTCGTGAAAATATTGAACCAAAACTGGCCGCAAAAATCGCCCATCAAGCACAAGGAAATTACAACAAAGCTTTGCATTTGCTTAAGGATGATAGTGAAGAATTTCCGTTCGAACAATGGTTCGTGGTTTGGGTTCGGGCGGCCTTCAAAGCCAAAGGAAATCCTGCTGTAATTGCCGATTTAATTCATTGGAGCGAACAAATTGCCGTTTTGGGAAGAGAAACCCAAAAGAAATTTTTGCAGTTTTGTATCGATATTTTCCGTCAGGCGTTGTTGCACAATTACGAAACACCGAGTTTGGTTTATTTGGAACCGACAGTCGAAAATTTTACGATTGCCAAATTTGCGCCTTTTGTAAACGGCAACAACATTCACGAAATATTCCAGGAATTATCCGATGCGATTTATCATATTGAGCGCAACGGAAATGCCAAAATAATCCTAACCGATTTGTCCATCAAACTGACTCGTTTAATTCACAAGAAATAAGCTTATGAACAATGCTGCCTCCATTTTGCTATTGGTTTTTTTGGCCATCACTTTTATACAATCGGGTTATGATAAATTATTTTATTGGAAAGACAATCTGGATTGGTTAAAAGAGCATTTTGCCAAAACCCGACTCAAAAATCTTGTCACTTTAGCCTTGCTGCATATTCTGATTTTAGAATTGATTTCGGGAGTTTTGTGCATTGTGGGCTGTATCGAATTATTGGTGAGCAACGGAAGAACCTTTGGTTTGTATGGTGCTATTTTTTCGAGTATCACTTTGTTAATGCTGTTGTTTGGACAACGATTGGCCAAAGATTATGACGGCGCCAGAACGATTGTCATTTATTTTATTCCAGCCGTGATGGCGGTTTTATTGTTGAGTTAGAGAAAACAATGGACAATTTCAATGGCAATGACAATGAAAAAAAATAATTAAACCCTTTGTGTCTTAGTGCCTTCGTGGCAAAAAAACTAAATTTATGACTCCTAAACATCCTTCTGAATCTTTGACCGTATTGACTGATTTGGTTTTACCGAGCGAAACGAATGCTTTGAACAACCTTTTTGGGGGCGAATTGTTGGCCCGAATGGATCGTGCTGCCAGCATCTCGGCAGGTAGGCATTCACGCAGAATTGCTGTAACGGCATCTGTGAATCATGTGGCTTTCAACAAAGCGATTCCCTTGGGAAGCGTGGTTATTGTGGAGGCAAAAGTGTCCAGAGCTTTCAAAACCTCTATGGAAGTGTATCTTGACGTTTGGGTCGAAGACCGAGAATCTGGAGAAAGAACCAAAGCCAACGAAGCTATTTATACTTTCGTGGCGGTGGACGATACTGGAAAACCCGTTGAAGTACCACAAATCATTCCCGAAACCAAACTCGAAATCCATCGTTATGATGACGCCTTGAGAAGAAAACAATTGAGCTTGGTCTTGGCCGGAAAAATGAATCCTCACGATGCTACGGAATTGAAAGCGTTGTTTGTTTGAAAACAATTCATATTAGTCTAAATTATAATTTGGCAGCAATTAAAAACGATATATAATGACACCATTAAAATTTGAAGAACAAGTTTTTTTTACAACAACAAGAATTAGTAAACCAAGTTCAGATAATTCAACTGCATCAATTGGCACAGGTTTTTTAATTGACATAAAACTGAACGATGAGAAAAATAGTTCAATGACATTGTTAATTTCAAATAAGCACGTTTTTAGTGACACAAAGTCAAAATTAGAGTTTAACTTTAATAAGAAAAAACCAGATGGAACAGTTGAATTGGGAAATATACATACTTTCAACTCTGAAGATTTTTCTTCACTTTATATAGAACATCCAGATCCAAATGTAGATTTGGCTTGTATTAATGTTTCTGAAATTAATAATCATCAAAATGAAGTTTTCTTTATGCACTTGTACGAAGAAATGTTAGCAGACTTCAAAGAGGAAGGATTAAATCCAGGTTTAGATGTTTGGTTTGTAGGTTATCCAGATAATAGATTTGATTCAACGAATAATTTACCACTATTAAGAAGAGGATATATTTCTAGTATTCCAAAAGTAGATTATAATTCACAAAAGCAATTTATAATTGACGCACAAGTTTTTCAAGGTTCATCAGGCAGTCCTGTTTTTGCGCCTCTCGGAAGCAACTATAAATTGATTGGAGTGATTTCGGCAACAATGATTAAGCACGGACAATTACAAACAATTCCAACACTACAAAATGGACTTGGGGTACAGCAAATTTTAGGGCTTGGAATTGTAATTAAATCAACAACAATCGTTGAATTGATAACCGAAGTAAAAAGAAAATATTTTGAATCATTCCAAAAATAAATAACTGATTAGAATAAGAAAAATTACTGACTTCTGCACTAAGTCAAAAGTCTTTATTCTTATAAAAGTAGTGGAGTTTTAATTTAATTATTAACCCAAAACATTCTACTTGGAACTTCCAAAAAAAGAAGTATTTTTACAAAAAGATAAGTACAAAAATAAATGAAAGAAAAGATGAGTTCAGAGAAAGAAGCCAAATTAAAAGCACTACAACTTACACTTGACAAACTAGATAAAACCTACGGAAAAGGCACCGTGATGAAAATGGGCGACAAAGCCGTCGAAGAAGTGGAAACTATTTCTTCTGGGTCTTTGGGAATCGATTTGGCCTTGGGAGTTGGCGGTTATCCAAGAGGAAGAGTGATTGAAATATACGGCCCGGAATCTTCAGGAAAAACAACTTTGACTTTGCACGCTATTGCCGAAGCCCAAAAAGCCGGAGGAATCGCGGCTTTTATAGATGCAGAACACGCTTTTGATAGAAATTATGCCGAAAAATTAGGCGTTGACATCGAAAACTTAATCATA
>JBIKPM010000247.1:0-3760 GCA_044357435.1 Flavobacterium sp.
ACCAAATCAAAGTACAAATTGTTCTTTGGCTCGAATTTTTACTGCTTATTTTTGCAAATGTATTTTTGGTAAAAAATCTGAAAACTCAAAAAGTGGGTTCTTAAGGAATGACTAATTAACAGTTTAATAGCATTGGTAATTGCATTATTATCTTTTTATTCATACAAAGAGTTTTCAAACGTTTTAAACGATCGCGTTTTACAGCAATTAAATTCGATTAAAACACTCAAGAAAAATCAGATTGAACACTTAATAAAATCAGAATGGGAAAGGTTTGAGTCTGCAGATTTGAATTACAAAAATATTGACAGTACCGTATTAATACTTCCAGATAGTATTAAAAACAGTAATGGAATTCACGATTTTACAGCCTTTCATATTGATAAAAAGACGACTATAGGTTTTGTCTCTATGTCTAAAAAAGGCACAAAAATCAAAATTTTAGATTACAACAAAATCAAAAAAATACTCTTTGAACGAACAGGAATGGGTAATAGTGGCGAATCCTATCTTGTGGGCAAAGATTTTCGACTGCGTTCCCAATCTCGTTTTTATCCAGATAAAAACCCATACACGTTATCTGTGAAAACAGAAAATGTGGCGAAGGCTTTTAAGGGGAGGAATAGCAGAGGTGTTTTTGCGGATTATAGAGGGATTGATGTATATAGTGTGTCTGGTCTTATAGAAATTCCAAACTTAAATATGGTCATTCTATCTGAAATAGATGTTGACGAGGTTACTATTCCCTTAATAAAACTAAAAGAAAGACTTATAGGTTTAACTATCGCTATTTTTTTACTAGCTGTCATACTCTCTCTTTTTCTTACAAGAATTATTATCAACCCAATAAAGAATATGCAAAAAAGTCTTCGAATTATGGCAGAAGGAGATTATAACCAAACAAATGAATTTATAAAAAATTCTAATGAAATAGCCGAAATGTTTGAAGCTTTAGCTAATTTGAAAGTTTCTTTACAAGGTGCCGTAAAATTCGCCAATGATATTGGTCTAATGAATTTAAATACCGATTATCAGCTTAAAAGTCCTAATGATTTGTTAGGAAAAAGCCTTCTAGCGATGAGAGATAAGCTCATAGAGTTTGGAAATAATGAAGAAAATACTAGAATAAATTCAAAACGAATGTTGGTCAATAGTTTGGAAAACGAAAGGCGTCGATTGTCGAGAGAGCTCCATGATGGCGTGGGCCCGTATTTAACCTCTTTGAAACATTACATTGAAAATAAAGTTGAAAGTGAATTGAAAAAAGCAGAAATGAAAAAAATAGTTGATGATACCATTACTGAAATCAGATCGATGTCGAATGCCTTAATGCCTTCTTCTATAGATGATTTTGGAATTGGAGTTACCCTAACAAACTTTATTGAAAGCCTTAGAAAATCAACAAAAATAGCCATTGAATATGAAGATTTAACCCTGCAGGACGGCTCAAAAATTACAAACCATCAAGCGATTAATCTTTTTAGAATTAGTCAAGAGCTGATTAATAATTCATTAAAACATTCCAAGGCAAAAAATATCCGAATTACACTTTCAGAATTTGATGATTTTATTTCGCTTTTTTATTTTGATGACGGCATTGGTTTTGATATTAGCACCGTAAAATTAGGTTTAGGAATTAACAACATCAAAGAACGTGTAGCAATTTGCAATGGAAAAATTGCAATCAATTCAACACTCGGAAAAACAACCTTTGAAATTGAATTACCCATAGAATTATGAATGAAATCAAATTAATAATAGCGGATGACCATCAGCTTTTTCGAAACGGACTCGAAGAACTGCTGAGAAAGTATGACGACATCAAAATAGTTAAAAGTGTCGCCGATGGTTTTGAATTTATGGAGGTTGTAAAGAGCCAGTTTGAGGCCGATATTGTTTTGCTAGACATTACTATGCCAAATATGGATGGTTTTCAGGTTTTAAAAGAATTAAAAACCTTAAATTCTAACATAAAACCTATTATAATTTCTATGCATAGTGATGGTAATTATATTGCAAAATGCGCAAAAATGGGTGCTTATGGTTACCTATTAAAAAACACAGATGAATCTGAATTAATCTTGGCAATAAGAACCGTTAATAAAGGAAAGAAATATTTTAGTGCTGAAATTTCTGAAAAAATGATAAATTTTATGTCAACACAAAGCATCAGTGAAAATGTTTTGTCAAATAAGGAATCCGAAGTTTTAGGATTAATTTCTAAGGGCTTAACAACTAATGAAATTGCCGCTAAACTATTTGTGAGTTCACGTACAATAGAAACCCATCGCGCCAATATTTTAAAAAAGTTAGAAGTAAAAAATAGCGCCGAACTCATTAAAAGAGCCGCAGAAATGAATTTGATATAACACATAAAAACAAAATTATCCGTATAAATACGGATACAAATTGGGTAGATTCACGCAATACTAAATGCCTATTCCTGACTGTAACTTTGTTAAGAACAAAAAAATAATAGTCATGAAAAAAGTAGCATTGATTCTAGGAGTTTTAGCAATTTCTTTTAGTGTATCTGCACAAGAAGAAACTAATGTAAAACAGAATGATTTAAAAGGTCCAGCTTACAAAAATTATAAACATTGGCTGGATAAATCAGAGCCGGTTAAAATATATTCACAAAAAAGTATAGAATCACTAGATGGGCCAGCTTACAAAAACCGTGAGCAGTGGAGAGGTACTCCAAAAGAAAACCTTGTTGTAGTGAAAACAACTGGTAATGAAAGACAAAAGTTAACTGGGCCAGAATATAAAAACTTCGGTCCTTGGAGTAAAAAAGTTGAATAAGCATTATTTGATAATCACGGATGTAGAAGATATGTTGATATGTCAAGGTATAGATTTTTTTAATATCCTTTACTAAGTTCCCCTACTCATATACAATCCTATAAAAAACAAAACCCATTCGTAAATTGAATCGGCTTTCGTTTTTATGTTGATTCAATCAGCATCCAAGCATCAGGATTTGGCGTTTTTTGGATTTCTTATTTATTTTTCGGTAGATGTAGCCCTTTATAATTTCGCTAAGAAAGATATGGCGAACATCTGTGAACCCTCTTATTGACAGTTAAGAATGAAAAATGGTTATTTTAAATTCGAATAAATATACATTTCCAATGCTTTTAATTCTTCATCAGAAAAAGTCTTTGTTATTTCTAAATTAGACTTCATCACTTCAAATTGCGTTGGGTCAACAATTGACTCTCCTTCTCCTTTGAGGAAGCTAACTAAATCCCCTTTTTTGTCTTTGTAGATTTTGGCAATGTCATGAAGGCTTGGTCCAACTAGTTTTTCGTCTGGATGATGGCAAGCACTACAAGCTCCTTTTCCGGTAAAAATTTCAGCCCCTAAATCTTCGGGTTTTTGAACTTCAGTAGTTGTTTCGGGTTTACTAAAAGATTCTGAACTTTCTTTTTTACAAGACACGAGCATTAGCGAACTGGCAAAGCAAATGCATATCAAAACGGATAATAGGAATGTCTCTTTCTTCATTTTTTATTTATTCAAAAGTCTTGCCGCCTCTTTGGCAAAATAGGTCGAAATAATGTTGGCTCCAGCCCTTTTGATACAGTACAATTGTTCAATCATAATTTGGTCATGGTCTAACCAACCTCTTTCGGCAGCGGCTTTTACCATTGCATATTCTCCAGAAACCTGGTAAACTGCGACGGGAACGTGAACTGCATTTTTGACTTCACGAACAATGTCAAGGTAGGCCATTCCTGGTTTTACCATCACAATA
>JBIKPM010000248.1:0-3707 GCA_044357435.1 Flavobacterium sp.
TGCCTTTCCCTTCAAGGAAATCAATAACTTCTTGTAAATTTTCCACCCCGTAAACATCCAATCCTGTTACGATTGCTGCTTCTTTCACGTTTTGCTTTGGAAGAAAAAAACCTTTGAATCCTTCCTCTTTCGCTTTTATGGCAATGGGTAAAGCGCCACGAATGGGCTGTAAACCGCCATCGAGCGAAAGTTCACCCATTATAATATATTTTTCAATTTCATCTGCTTTAATTTGGGAAGAAGCTACAAGAATTCCAATTGCCAGAGTCAAATCATAAGCCGAGCCCTCTTTTCTTAAATCGGCAGGCGCCATATTGATGGTGATTTTCTTGCCCGGCATATTGTAGCCATTATTTTTAAGTGCCGCTGCAATTCGATAACTACTTTCCTTTATGGCATTGTCGGGCAAACCCACCAAATGATAGCCAATTCCTTTGTCAATATTTACTTCGACCGTAATTGTGGTGGCTTCAACTCCAAAAACAGCACTTCCAAAAACTTTTACTAGCATATACGTTGGATTAAAAATCTAAATTTAATATAAAAAACCTTTCAAAATGAAATTTACTCCTCCTTTTAGTATGTAATCTAACATTTAATAATTTTCTTTGATAAACAAAAGCAAACCGCTTGAATTGTATCATGCAAAATTTGACCAACGATAAATCCAGCCCATGAAAGTAATCCTCCGCACTTTTAACCTTCAATTAAAACATACTTTCACTATTTCAAGACTTTCTTATGCTACGCAACCCACTTTAATTGTCGAATTGCAAAGTGACGGCTATTCAGGATTTGGCGAGGCTACGTCAAACACCTACTATAATACTACCGTGGATTCGATGAAAAAAAATCTAGAAGCCATAATTCCTTTTATCGAAAGTGTCACAAATGAGACTCCTGAAGAATTTTGGCACAAAGCACAGCAACTATTAAAAGATGATTTGTTTGCGCTTTGCGCTTTGGACATTGCCTACAATGATTTATATGCTCGAAAAAAACAAAAAAAGCTATATGAATTATGGGGTTATTCCATAGATAACAATCCCAAAACAGATTACACTATTGGTATTGACAGTATCGAAAAAATGGTGTCCAAAATGAAAGAATTGCCTTGGCCTATCTATAAAATCAAATTGGGTACGAAAGAAGATCTTGCCATTGTCACCGAATTAAGAAAACATACCGATGCTGTTTTTAGAATTGATGCCAATTGTGGCTGGACGGTTCCCGAAACCATTAATAATGCCATTGAATTAAAAAAACTGGGCGTTGAATTCTTGGAACAGCCTTTGAAAGCAGACAATTGGGAAGGACATGCTTTAGTTTTTAAAAATTCGGTTTTGCCTATAATTGCAGACGAAAGCTGTATTCTCGAAGAAGATGTGGTAAAATGCCAGAACCATTTTCACGGTGTAAACATCAAACTCGGCAAATGTGGTGGACTTACTCCTGCTAGAAGAATGATTGCACAAGCAAAAAAATTGGGCATGAAAACGATGGTAGGCTGTATGACGGAATCTACCGTAGGCATATCAGCAATTGCGCACCTATTACCAGAACTGGACTTCGTTGATATGGATGGCCCGTTATTATTGGCTGAAGACATAGCCTCCGGAATAGCTATTTCTGAAGGCATCATAACATACTCTCAAGGCAATGGGACTGGCGTTGCTTTATATCACAAATAATACTATTTGCTGATTATCCAATAATTATCTTCGACAATCCGATACATTAACATAATAATCGATTGAAAAAATCGTGGTTCATAATAATTAATAGTTGAAATAAGTTGAAATTATCCTAAATCAGCATTAATAAATTATAAATTTTGACAATTAATTATCACATACCCATAAAATTTAAGGGGGTAAAATACAAATATGATAAAAATTACAGTTCAAGATACTTTTTTTATGGGGGTATGAAATGATTTATATACTTTTATCGAAATTTAAAACTAAAAACTATGCGAAAGATTATTTTAAGTGTGATTCTAATCACGATTTTGGTGTTATCCATTTTTTCAATTTATTTGTTTCCAGAAAGTGCAACTTTAGGAGCACATGTTATCCCTCTAAAATTAGATACTGGAGATACAGCTTGGATGCTATGCGCTACAGGACTTGTATTGTTAATGACTCCAGGACTTGGTTTCTTTTATGGAGGAATGGTAGGTAAGAAAAATGTAATTAGTACGGTACTACAAAGCTTTATTGCTATGGTAATCGTAACTGTACTATGGGTTGTAGTTGGATTTGGAATGTGTTTTGGACCCTCAATAGGAGGTTTTATTGGAGATCCTTCCTATAACATGTTTTTTCAAGGAGTAAGCGCTAATACGGCATGGGACTTAGCTCCAACTATTCCTTTTATATTGTTTGCCTTATTTCAAGCGAAATTTGCTATCATTACACCGGCCTTAATAACAGGAGCATTTGCAGAACGAGTACGTTTCTGGGCTTATATGTTGTTTATGGTTTTATTCATACTATTCGTTTACGCTCCATTATGTCACATGACTTGGCATCCTGATGGAATGTTCTTCGGATGGGGAGTGTTAGATTTTGCCGGTGGAACTGTAGTTCACATGAGCGCTGGTTGGGCTGCTCTTGCAGGAGCGATGTTCTTAGGTAAAAGAAAAGTGCAAAAAGCAAACCCTGCCCGTATTACTTATGTATTATTAGGAACAGGATTGTTATGGTTCGGTTGGTTCGGTTTCAATGCAGGTTCTGCTGTTGGATCTGGAAGCCTTGCTGCTCAAGCCATAGGAACTACTACAGTTGCTGCTGCTGCTGCTGCAATGGGATGGGTATTTTTGGACAAAATTCTTGGACATAAACTTTCTGCAATGGGAGCCTGTATCGGGGCAGTTGTAGGATTAGTGGCTATTACACCTGCTGCTGGTTTTGTATCAATCCCTTCTGCACTTGCCATTGGTTTTATTGCCAGTATCATAAGTAACCTTGTGGTAAGCAGTTTCCCTAAAGGAAAAATCGATGACGCATTGGATGTATTTGCTTGTCACGGTGTTGGTGGTATGGTAGGTATGCTTTTAACTGGTGTATTTGCTTCAAAATCTGTCAATGCAATTGTAGGTGATAATCAAGGTTTAATCTATGGTGATGCTACTTTGTTTTTAATTCAATTAAAAGCATTAGTTATCGTATCTATATTTGCTTTCTCTGCTTCTTATGCTTTGTTCTTTATTGTAAACAAAATTACGCCATTAAGAGTTAGTGAAGAAAAAGAAGAATTAGGATTGGATATTTCTCAACACGGAGAATTTTTGTAAGCCATTTTCTTAAATAAATCAAGACACCCTAAAAATTCATTTTAGGGTGTTTTTTTTTTTGACTCATTTACATTTCAAACTTAAAATTTGATAGTTTAAAATGTACTATCCCTAAGGAAAACAACGGATTAAATCTGTTGCCAGTTGCCAGAAAACAGATCGTCTCTACCAAAAACTAAACAATATGCCGTCCCTACGGGACTTTTGCATAAACGCACAATAGCCAGCGTCTCCGGACATTTCGTAAGGCTGGACTTTAGTCCAGTAGTCAGAATCTAACAGGAACAGAAAGAGAGCCGTAGGCTCGGGGTTTTTCGGAACTGTTTTTGAGTAAAACTATTGATACCACAACTTAGGAGTGTCTAGGGCTTTGAGAAGGGTTTGATAGGCTTTGTGGGAAAAGTTAGAA
>JBIKPM010000045.1:0-10723 GCA_044357435.1 Flavobacterium sp.
TTGTTGGCGCAAGTACTGCCGGCAAACTTAAAACCGTTCTTGTAGAACCATCTTCCAACATTTCTTCTTTTAAAGATGTGGCAAAAACTGCCAAGAACATTCTATCCAATCCTACTGAAGTTTCAACAACATAAGGCGTATAATTGGCATTGGTTTCCGTATCGAAATATTGCATTTTTTTACCGGAGAACTTTTCGTGAGCTTTCAAATCGAAATCCGTACGGGAGTGAATTCCTTCTAATTCCTTGAATCCAAAAGGAAAATTAAACTCAATATCGGCAGCAGCATTAGCGTAATGCGCTAATTTTTCGTGATCGTGGAAACGGTAATTTTCTTTTCCCAATCCAAGGGATAAATGCCAATTAAGTCGAGCTGTTTTCCAATGTTCGTACCATTGCATTTCTTCGCCTGGTTTTACAAAAAATTGCATTTCCATTTGTTCGAACTCCCGCATGCGGAAAATAAATTGTCTGGCAACGATTTCGTTTCTAAAGGCTTTTCCGGTTTGTGCAATTCCAAAAGGAATTTTCATTCGTCCTGATTTTTGAACATTCAAGAAGTTGACAAAAATACCTTGTGCAGTTTCCGGACGCAAATATAAATCCATTGCTGAATCAGCAGAAGCGCCTAGTTTGGTGCCAAACATCAAGTTAAATTGACGTACCTCGGTCCAGTTTCTAGAACCTGATTCTGGGCAAGCAATTTCTAATTCTTCGATTAATGCTTTTACATCTTCCAAGTCTTCGTTGCCTAAAGAACGAGCCATTCTTTCCAGAATTTCTCTTTCTTTGGCTTTATATTCAACAACTCTGGCGTTTGTGGTAATAAATTCCTGCTCGTTGAAAGCATCTCCAAAGCGGACACGCGCTTTTTCGATTTCCTTGACTGCTTTTTGATTCAGCTTTTCGGCATAATCTTCAATCAAGACATCGGCTCTGTATCTTCTTTTCGAATCTTTGTTGTCAATTAACGGGTCGTTGAAAGCATCTACGTGACCGGAAGCTTTCCAAGTCGTAGGATGCATTAATATTGCCGCATCAAGTCCTACGATATTATCGTTCATTTGAACCATTGATTTCCACCAATATTCGCGTATGTTCTTTTTTAATTCGACTCCGTTTTGTGCATAATCATAGACTGCACTTAAACCATCGTATATTTCGCTTGACGGAAAAATAAATCCGTACTCTTTTGCATGCGAAACTACATTTTTGAATAAATCTTCTTGTTTTGCCATAGTGGTGCAAAAATATAAAAAGTGAACTTAAAAAAAGAAACATTTTTAAAGTTTGAAGCATTGATTTCCCTATTTTTATAAATAAATCACTGATTAAATGTTTAAAAGCCTTATCAATCTATTTTTCCCTCCTGTTTGTGCTGGTTGTCATTCGTTTTTAATATCGAATGAAAACTTGATTTGCACGCTTTGCCGACATAATATTCCGCTTACCAACCACCATTTGAATCCTGAAAACGAGGCTTTCAAAAAGTTTTACGGAAGGATTTCCGTTGAATACGCCTCGGCATTGTTGTATTTTCATAAAAAGGGAATTGTACAAGAATTAATTCACAACCTGAAATACAAAGGACAAGAAGAAGTAGGAACTGTTCTTGGCGAATGGTATGCAGAAGATTTAAAAAATTTGGAAATAATTCGATCCGTAGACGAAATCATTCCTGTGCCTTTGCATAAAAGAAAACTTCGAGAAAGGGGTTATAATCAGGTGACGAACTTTGGATTGACACTCTCTGAAAATTTGAACATTCCCTATAATCAAAGCTTGTTGGTCAGGAACATTTACTCCAAAACCCAATCCAAAAAAAGTTTTTTAAATAGAAGCGACGCAATCGACACTATTTTTGATGTAGCCTTTACCGAAAAAGACCATAACAAACATTTTTTGTTAATCGACGACGTAATCACTACTGGCTCCACTTTAGAGGCTTGTTCACACGCATTGTTGAAAATTCCCGGGGCAAAAATCAGTATTGTTTGTATGGCGATGGCGCATTCCTGATTAGTTCCAACAAGACCTGACAGGTTTTAAAACCTATAAAGTCCAAATGTAATGTAGTACTAATTCTTATAAAAACATTTCGTTTACAGCGAATATAATTGTTATTTTGTGGCTTCTAAATTTTGAAAAATTATGTTGAAAAACAATTTTAAATATATTCTGTTTCTGCTTCTGTTGATACTGGCAAGTTGTGCCAAAAGAGGGTCTATTACAGGCGGTTTAAAAGACACTATTGGGCCTGTTTTGAAAATGAGCTTCCCTAAAAATTTCAGTACTAATTTTAAAGGCAACGAAATTAAATTAACTTTTGACGAATACATCAAACTGAAAGACTTGAGAAAGCAGTTGATTATTTCACCTCCAATGAAGAATGAACCCTTGATATTGCCTACGAATGTGAGCAAATATATTAGCATTAAAATAAATGACACCCTGCAGCCTAATACTACTTATAGTTTTAATTTTGGTCAAAGTATAGCCGATAATAACGAGGGAAATCCTTTCAATCAGTTCAAATACGTATTTTCGACAGGCGCCTTTATTGACTCTTTAACACTTGGAGGAAGCGTAAAAGATGCTTATAACAAGGAAGTGGAATCTTTTGTCTCGGTGATGCTTTATGAGGTGAATGATACCTTCAAAGATTCAGTGGTGTATAATCAAAATCCAAGGTATATCACCAATACTTTAGACAGTTTGAAAACCTTCAAATTAGAGAATTTAAAAGCCGGAAAATATCTTTTGGTGGCAATGAAGGATTATGATTCCAATAATAAATTCAATCCTAAAAAGGATAAAATTGGGTTTAGAAAACAATTCATTACCATTCCGAACGATTCTCTTATTGAGCTAAAATTATTCAAGGAAACGCTATCTTATAAAGCCTACAAACCTGTTCAAGCCTCAGGAAACCGATTGCTTTTGCCTTATGAAGGAAAAACTGATAATGCGAAAATTGCTTTGAAAAATGGGACTGAAATTTTGCCAACAATTATCACCAAGTTTCCAAAAAAAGATTCACTGCAAGTTTGGTTTAAACCTTTAAAAGTAGATTCTTTGCAATTGGCTGTTGCCAAAGACAAATACAACGGTAATTTTACTTTTAAGATTAAAGAGCAGAAAAAAGACAGCTTAAAAATCAGTGCTGTTCAAAATAGCATTTTAAATTTCAGGGAGCGATTTACATTGGAAACCGCTACACCACTGACTAAATTTGATAATTCAAAAATAAAAATCATCAATAAAGATTCTGTTGCGGTTGATTTTAAAACGGAATATGATGATTTCAACCAGCGATTGAGTTTTGACTTCAAGAAGGATCCTTCAGAAAAATATACTTTCAGCATTATGCCGGGTGCATTGACCGATTATTTGGATCGGTCGAATGACACCTTGATTTATAAGTTGGCGACAAAAGATGTAGCCGATTATGGAAATCTAACGGTAAGGCTGCAAAATGTAAAACGTTTTCCCGTGATTGTTGAATTAACCAACGAAAGAGGGGATATTCTCGCAACGGAATACTCCGAAAGCAATACTAAAGTAGAATTTAATTTGGTTGAACCTGCATTATTTTGGCTTCGGTTGATTTATGACGATAACAAAAACAAAGAATGGGATTCTGGGAATTATTTAGAAAAACGTCAGGCCGAGGAAGTGGTTTATTTTTCGAAAGCAATTGATGTTCGGGCAAATTGGGATGTGGAACAAGTCTTTGATGTGAGTATTCCTTTTGTTCCTGAACCTAAAAAGAAAGTTGACAATAAGAATAAAGGTGAATCATCCATTGGGCTTTAGTTCGAAAGAATCCCTGTCGTTAAGGAAACCCAGTTTCCTTCTGGTTTCAAGCAGTTTTACCTTGTTTAATTCCGTTATGAAAACCCCCTCTGTGTCTTGCGGTTCCAACATATAATTCCCAAGAAAATCGACCGCTTGTGAATGTCCGTTGTATTCGAAATTGGTAGCGTCTAAACCAATTCTGTTCACGCCAATGGTATAACACATATTTTCGACAGAACGTGCTTTGAGCAAAATATCCCAAGCATTGATACGTGGTTTTGGCCAACTGGCAACATAGATTAACACATCATACTCTTCGACATTTCTGGCAAAAACCGGAAAACGCAAATCGTAACATACTAGCGGACAAATTTTCCATCCTAAATAATCCACAATCAATTTTTGGTTTCCGGAAGTATATACTTTTTCTTCTCCGACCAAGGTAAACAAATGTCGCTTGTCATAAAATTGTATGTCGCCTGACGGAAAAACAAATACTAATCTGTTGTAGAAATTGTTGTTTTCTTCGATGATTAGGCTTCCTGTAATAGCACTATTTTTGGATTTTGCCAAAGATTGTAGCCACGAAATGGTTTCTCCTTGCATGGTTTCGCCAACGGTTGAAGGATTCATCGTAAAACCCGTCGTGAACATTTCCGGAAGCACAATCAAATCCACTTTTTCGGCAATAGTATTGATTTTTTCTTCGAAATAATTTCGGTTTTCGGTTGGGTTTTCCCAGAATAAGGAAGATTGGATTAGTGCAATTTTCATTTTATAAAAATACTAAAAAATGGCACACAGATGACACCGATAAAACAGATCAACACGGATTTTAAATTTGATTGTAACAAAAAACGCATCAATAAATTTGGATGCGCTTTTAACAATTAAAAATTCAAAACCTTCCGAAAAAAATCCTCGAGTGAAATTTTAAAAATTTTACATATTCTTACAAGGCTTGTAAATCTAATATCTTCCCCTTTTTCATACCTGCCTCGCTGACTATTGTTTATGCGATTGTCTTAAGCAAAAATCTCATAGCTCGTATAACCAGCCTTTTTTCTTAGGCTTTTTATTCTTTCAGCCAAAAGCAAAACCTCTTTTGATTTCTCTTTTTTTTCTTTGACCACATCGAATATATATATCATTCCAATATTATGATAAAGCCTTTATTTAATTAACCTTTGAATCTCCGCCACCTTTAAGATAAGCCCCCTTTATATAAAGATTTTTCATATATTTGAAAAATAAGTGGCAGACTAAAGAGTTTTAACTTATTTTATCATAAAAACTAGTATCAAATGTCAAAAGTCAATTTTAAGTTAACCCTATATGAAAGCAACCAAAATTTTTTTAAGTATTTTTTTTATATTTTATTCCTTTGAGGGATTTTCTCAAATCATACAAGACACAGCTATTTGCGCCACAATAGGATCTTCGGCAAGTTTTACTGTCGATTATCCTAGTCCATCAACTTATGCATGGCAGGTGAGAATTTCTGGATCATGGACAACAATTACTAGCGTAAATGCAGGTACTGTATACTCAGGTTATAGTTCCTCTACTTTAACTATTACGAAATCATCAACTTTACCAGTTACAGGTACATTATATAGGGTAATAGTTAACAATGGAACCTTTTTTACTTCAAATGAGGCCAAGATAACTGTTAACCCAGAACCAACTTCTAAAACAATATCAGGAGCTTCTCCAGTCTGTGCAGGAGGGAGCAAAACATTAACTTATGGAACAGGGTCGGTGGTAACTATTCAATGGCAGTCTTCTACCACCGATCCCAATTCCGACCTAGAACTAGATTATTTTTCTGATATTACCGGTGAAACAGAGCGAACTTATACGGCTACTGATTTGCAAGAAACGACTTGGTTCAGGGTAATGAATTCAAGTGGAGAATGTGCTCCGGTTTTTAGTGATGCAGTTAAGGTTGTTGTTAATCCGTTACCGGTGGCAGGAAATATTGATGGTGGGGATATTAATGTTTGTTCAGGTTCAAACACTACAAAATTGACTTTATATAATTACGTGGGAGCCATTCAGTGGCAAAAGGCATTAGAGGTTGCAGGTTCACCAGGTACACCAGGAACATTTGCAAATATTACTTCAGCCATTTCACCAAATTACAGTGCTACAAATTTAACAGCCACCACTTATTTCAGAGCCGTTTTGTCTAGCGGAGTTTGTCCGTCAGTAACCACCGATCCGGTTGCTATTATTGTTGATCCAGTCCCAGTTTCTAAGTTAATAACAGGTGCATCTCCGGTCTGTGCAGGAGGAAGCAAAACATTAACTTATGCAACAGGTTCAAAAGGTGACATTCAGTGGCAGTTTTCTAATACCGGAATACTATATGATTTTTCTGATATTGGCGGTGCAACGAAGCTAATGTATACGGCTACTGATTTACAAGAAACGACTTGGTTCAGGGTAAAGAATACTAGTGGGGAAGTATGTGCTCCTGCTTACAGTCCAGCGGTTCAGGTTGTTGTTGATCTATTTCCAATTTCAGGATATGTAGCAGGTGGAAATATTAATGTTTGTAAAACATTAAATGCTACAGAATTGACTTTATATAATTATGCGGGAGCTATTCAATGGCAAAAGGCATCAGATATAGAGGGGGCTCCAGTTGAATTTTTACCGATCGCTTCTGAAACCTCGGCCACCTATTCAGCAGCCGCATTGACTGCCACTACTCATTTCAGAGCCGTTTTGTCTAGTGGAGTTTGTGCTTCAGAAACCACAGAGTCAGTTGTTATTATTGTTGATCCTGTTCCTCTTTCTGGATCAATAACAGGTGCTGCTCCAGTCTGTGCAGGAGAGAGCAAAACATTAACTTATGCAACAGGTTCAAAAGGTGACATTCAGTGGCAGTATTCTACCACCGGAAATTTAGATAATTTTTATGAAATTGACGGAACAGAGCTAACTTATACGGCTACTGATTTGCAAGACACGACTTGGTTTAGAGTAAAGAATTCAAGTGGTACATGTTCTCCTGCTTACAGTTCTGCAGTTCAGGTTATAGTGAATCCATTTCCAATTGCAGGATATGTAGCAGGTGGAGATATTAATGTTTGTAAAACATCAAATACTACAGAATTGACTTTATATGATTATGCGGGAGCTATTCAATGGCAAAAGGCATCAGAGGTTGCAGGTTCACCAGGTACACCAGGTATATTTGAAGATATTCCATCCGCCATTTTACCAGATTACAGCGCGAATAATTTAACAGCCACCACTTATTTCAGAGCTGAAGTATCCAGTGGTGTTTGTACCTCAGAAAAAACAACGCCGGTTGTTATCATTGTCGACCCCACACCCGTTTCTAAAATAATAACAGGAGTTTCTCCAGTCTGCGTAGGAGGGAGTAAAACATTAACTTATGGAACAGATTCGGTGGGAACCATTCAATGGCAATCCTCATCCACCTCTAGTCCAGATGATTTTAGGGATCTTTCTAATAAAAATGGGCTTACTTATTTTGCAACTAATTTACAGGAAACCACATGGTTCAGAGTGATGAATTCAAGTGGGGAATGTGGGTCGGTTTATAGCCCTGCAGTTCAGGTTGTTGTTAATCCTCTTGCAGTTATAACTATTTCGCCAACGCCAACGATAACTACTTGTTCTGTACAAAATATAACACTTATAGCTTCTGGTGGTAGCTCCTACTTATGGAGCAATGGCACGGTTGGTTCTTCTTTAGTAGTTGCTACAACAAAGGCAACATATTCGGTTATTGGCACAGATACAAATGGCTGCTCTGCCACTGCCTATAAGACAGTGGATATCTATCCAACACCCTCAACAAGCATCTCAGCGGATGCCACCGTAGCTAACAGTACTACTATCACCGAGGGTAGTGCAGTGCCATTAAAACTTAATGGCTCATTAAATGTCTCTCCAAATATCCAATGGACGCCTGCAACAGCAATTAGTTCCACAACGATTTCTAATCCTATAGTATATCCTAGTACTACAACTACCTATACTGCTAGTTTTATCAATACCTATGGCTGTCCACAAACTACCTCAATCCAAGTTAATGTGACCCCTCAACCCACTATTGGAAATTTGAGTATCAACTCTTCTAACACAACTATAGGGTTATTTGATACAATTAATGTAGATATTCAGTTAGCAGGAGCAACCAGCTTATATAGTTTGTTTATGAAACTCAAAGGAAATACTGCTGTAAATCAATATTTAGATTATTCCGGATATACATCAAGCACTCTACTGGGTTCAGGAAACAGTGTGATTTCAACTCCTCCAACAGTAACCAATAGTGTTTGTGATTTTGGTATTACCTCAGTAGGTACGTCGACTGGCTACTCTGGAAGCGGTTTATTCTATACTTTACATTTTACACCCAAGAATATGCTAATCCCTGACGGTACTGTTTTCTGTTTCTATATAGATGATGTAAATGCCTATAATAATTCAGGAATTCCTTGTGGATTAACTAATCAAGGACAATATTGTTACACCTACACCAATCAGGTAAATGTATGGCCAGGAGACTTGAATAATTCAAAAACAGTAACTACCGCTGACATATTGCCTATCGGTTATTTCTATAACTTTACAGGACCTACCAGACCGAATGCCACTATACAATGGACTGCACAACCTATGACATTATGGGGGGGTGCATATAACCATAGCACTACCAACGGCAATGCTTACAAAGTATTTGCAGATTCTAACGGCGATGGTGTAATCAATAACGCTGACCAAGCGGCTATTGGTTTTAACATGAGTAAGATTCAAGCTAGACTTGCCGCACCTAAAACGGTTACTAAAAATTACACCTCCAAACTTGCAGTGTCTGGTGGAGAACTCATAGTTACCCCTAACACCTCTAATATTAATGCTTTACTTCCGCAAACGGTATCGTTTAATGTTAGTTTAAATAACTTAGGAGGATTAGCGTCACTCTATGGAATATCTGTTAATTTGCTTTTTGACGATACTTTTTTTGATTTAAGTACCGCTACTGTAGGGTATGCAAATTCTATATTTGGCAATGCTGGTAAAGATTTTTTAATGATGAATTATACTTCCGCAAATATGGTTAGTGTGGGATTGACAAGATATGCAAATGCAGCCATAAATGGTCAAGGATTATTATTTAAAGTTACCTTACAAACCAAATCACATACGGCATTGTCATTAACTCAAACTCCAGTAACCGCATACGTAGATGCTGCAAATAATCAAGCAGGAGATTCTTTGGTAGTTCAAGATGCCCCTGTAACGAATTTCACGGTCATTAATAATTTAAGTGTTAATACGATGAAAAAAGATGAATTTTTACTATATCCTAATCCTGCCAATGAGATATTATATATAGCAACAGGTATGGGTGCAGCACAATTAAACAATCTTAGTCTAAAAGTATTCAATTCTTTAGGTCAATCGGTCTATGAAATACCAATTGAAAACTCTAACATGGAGATTTCTACAAAAAATTGGGGATCCTCGGGAGTTTATTTTATAAAAATATTCGATGCTTCCAATAATTTGATAGAAAATAAAAAAATAATATTGAATTAAAAAATGACCCTTTCAAGGGAGTAGGTTTGGGTCTTGAAACATCAAATAGATTTTAAGAATTATGAAGAAAAAACGCATCCAAATCAATGAATGCGTTAATCACTTTTGGCTAATGTCTTATGACTTTTGCCAAAAACTACCCTTTTATACTTGCTGATAAATATTCTCTATTCATACGAGCGATATTTTCTAGTGAAATTCCTTTAGGACATTCCACTTCGCAAGATTCGTTTCTGTGTAGTGCATCTTTAGCGAACAACTCTCCTAGTTCTAAGAAATCTGCTACCCGGCCTGCTTTTGCTAATTCTGGATTAAAACTATCGGCAGTTCCTGGCACTTTAACTTCTTTATAAAATTCTTCTCGCAAAGCAGCAATTTGGACAATGGCTTCATTTAACCCTTTTTCATTTCGAGCCATACCCACATTATTCCACATTATTTTACCTAATTTCTTATGAAAATAATCAACAGATTTTGTTCCATTGTTGTTTATGAATTGTTCGATTTGTTCTTTTACTTTTTTCTCAGCTTCCACAAATTCAGGTAAATCGGTAGATATAGGCCCTGTTTTAATTTCTGGGGCTAAATAATCCCCAATGGTGTAGGGCAATACAAAATAACCATCGGCTAAACCTTGCATCAATGCCGAAGCACCTAATCTATTGGCACCGTGATCTGAGAAGTTGGATTCACCGATAGAGAAACAACCTGGAATTGTAGTTTGTAAGTTATAATCAACCCAAGTTCCACCCATTGTGTAATGTACTGCAGGATAAATCATCATTGGAGAAGTATACGGATCTTCATCAACAATTTTTTCATACATTTGGAATAAGTTGCCATATTTACTGGCAACAACTGCTCTTCCTAGTTTTATAATCAAAGCTTTATCATTTGCATCCAAACCTTTTACGAAAGCTTGTTCTTTTCCATAACGCTGAATGGCATCTGCAAAATCCAAATAAACGGCTTCACCGGTTTTGTTTACACCAAAACCTGCATCACAACGCTCTTTTGCAGCTCTCGACGAAATATCACGAGGAGCAAGATTTCCAAAAGAAGGGTATCTTCTTTCTAAATAATAATCTCTTTCTGATTCCGATAAATCGGTTGGTTTTTTCTTTCCTTCACGAATTGCTTTAGCATCTTCTAATTTTGCAGGAACCCAAATACGACCGTCATTACGCAAGGATTCTGACATCAATGTCAATTTCGATTGGTGATCTCCTGAAACGGGAATGCACGTTGGGTGAATTTGTGTATAACATGGATTGGCAAAAAAGGCTCCTTTTTTATGTATTTTCCAAGCTGCGGTGGCATTACTTCCCATGGCGTAAGTG
>JBIKPM010000249.1:0-3696 GCA_044357435.1 Flavobacterium sp.
GGTGGGTTTCCCCAAAATAAACCCTGCCATAAAAAGAGGGATTCCAGTAAAAACTCAGTTTATCCTTCCGGTTATTCTCAAAGTAGAATAATTTTAAACTTTCAAACTTTTAAAGGCTGGAAACTTTAAAATTACTAGACTAAAACCGCCTTCCTTTCCATTCGTATTTTCCAAATAAAGAATACAAAGCAACACTTGTGCTAAAAAAGGGATAGAGCAAACTACTCGAAACCAAAAAGCGCATTTTAGTTTTGGTTAAGAAAAGATTCGCTTTGTAAATCAAAACCGAATCTACCATGAATTTTAAAAGGAATAGCAAAATTATAACTTGAAACGGAATCAAACCCAACGCCCAAAATCCAAAACCCAACACCCAAGCCAAATTCCCTCCAAAAACCACCAAGCCCAATCCTTTCCCGAAACCACTTTGATACGAACCCGCTTTCGAAGCCCATCGCACTCTTTGATAAAACAAGGATTTCCAATCGTCCAAAGGTTTTGTGATAACAATGTTATTTTCGGATTTTAAATAATGTACTTTTCCGGGAAATCTTGCAATGGCTTTTTGCAACAAAAAAACATCGTCTCCACTGGCTATTCCATCATTTCCTTCAAAACCGTTTAGTTCCTGAAAAAACGATTTGGTGTAAGCAAAGTTGGCACCATTGCACATAAAACCTTTTCCAAGACCGAAGCTTCCCATCGTTGCGCCCTGCAAACTAGCCAAATCCAATTGCTGAAAATGGTGCAAAAATGAATTCTCGAGTTCATAAGAAACGGCTCCAGCAATCATTGAAACATCGTGAAGCTGAATGTAATTATCCAAAGTCGACAACCAGTTTTCATTGACCACGCAATCTGCATCAGTAGTGATAATCCAATCGTTTTCTGCGGTTTGCATTGCTGTTGAAATTGAATCTTTCTTGGGTGAATTCGAAACCCGAACATTTTTTATTACCGAAACTTTAAACTTTAAACTTTGAACTTTAAAATCTTCACTAGAACAATCATCTACCGGAATAACTTCAAACAAATCATTCGGGTAATTTAATTTTGAAAAACTGTCTAAAAGGATTGGCAGATTCTCGGCTTCATTCCGAAAAGGAACCACAATCGAAAACTTGGTTTTTGGTTTTAATCCAAGATAATCAAAGGAATTAACTTTGTTAAATCCATAAATTAATGAAGCAATAGTTGCTACATAAATCAAAACTACCGAAGATAAAACAATTGCAATCATATTATTTTATTTAGCTTCATCTCCCTCTCCTTTGGAGAGGGTCGGGGTGAGGATTTTATAATTCATCACGTAATAACTACCAATAATGACAGGTAAAACTACATTCAAAAACCACATTAACGTGCTTATAAAAACTATAATCCATTCGTTGACGCCTAGAATTCCAAAGAAATAAACGGCAACACTTCCTTTGACAGCAAAGTCTAGGAATTGGAATGTGGGCAATGAAGATGCCAAAAAGTATACACTGGCAATGGTCGCCATCAGAGTTAAATAAGGCAAATCAACATCAAATGCCAAGAATAGAAAATAATATTGGTGCGAAAAAATCAAATAGCGACAAACGGCCAAAAAAATATTTTTTTGGTGAATTGATTTTGGAATTTCATTGATTTTACGAATCAGTTTTTCGATGGAATAGCCTTTTATTGCAACCTTTTTTAAGCCAAAAGCCAAAAGCCAAAAGCCAAAAGCTGAAAGTAAAATAACTAAAACCCATAACCCATAACCTAAAAACCACAATCCAATTGTTCCAAGAATAACAGACAAAATCATCTGTATTCCATTGCAAATCAAGTTCAGGAACACGATTTTTTTGGTTTTCGATTTTTCAAAAAATAATGCTTTTCCAGCATATTCGCCCACTCCGTTTGGGGTGAATAATCCTGCGGTCAGTGCGCCAAGAACTTGTTGGGTTGCTTCTGATAAAGAGATTTTATGGAGATAGGAAACCAAATTCTGCCATTTCAAAATTTCGAAAAAGCGATTCAAAACACTCAACAACAAAATGAAACCGATTCCCGCAACCGATTGGTTTTTTTGAAACAAAACGATGAATTTTTCCCAATCAAGTTTGTCGTTGTTGTCCAGTTGGTTGTAAATAAAATAAAAGGCACCGCCAACAATCAAAAGTTTGATTAGAAGTACAAGGAATTGTTTAGCTTTGTGAGGAATTGAAATCATTAGCCCCCTAGCCCCCGAAGGGGGAATTAAAAGTGTTACTAAAATTTAATTCGTAAAATAACAAATAAACTTCGTGACTTAGTGCCTTTGTGGCAGAATAATTATGGCAAACGAACGTATCATATTAGGAATCGACCCAGGGACTACCATAATGGGTTTTGGAATCATAAAAGTAGTCGGAAAAAATATGCATTTTATCCAACTTAACGAATTACAGTTGTCTAAATACGACAACCATTATCAAAAACTAAAAATCATTTTTGAACGTACTATCGAGTTAATCGACACTCACAACCCAGATGAAATTGCGATTGAAGCGCCTTTCTTTGGCAAAAACGTACAGTCGATGTTGAAACTCGGAAGGGCACAAGGCGTGGCAATGGCGGCGGGACTTTCAAGAGATATTCCTATCACCGAATACGAACCCAAAAAAATAAAAATGGCAATCACTGGCAACGGAAATGCCAGCAAAGAACAAGTGGCCAAAATGCTCCAACAATTATTAGGATTGAAGGAATTACCCAAAAATCTCGATTCTACCGATGGATTGGCCGCTGCGGTTTGTCATTTTTTCAATTCCGGAAAAGTAGTTGGCGCAAAAAGTTATACGGGTTGGGATGCTTTTGTAAAGCAGAATGAAGAACGAGTTAAAAAATAGTTTTCAGTCGCAGTTTTCAGTTTCAGTGGCTGGAAACTGCGACTGCGACTGAATACTAAAATATGTCAGGAATCTACATCCACATCCCTTTTTGCAGGCAGGCTTGCCATTATTGCGACTTTCATTTTTCGACTTCGATGAAGAAAAAAGACGAGATGGTTTTGGCTTTGGCTAAAGAAATTCAAATGCGAAAAAGCGAGTTCAAAGATGAGGTTGTAGAAACCATTTATTTTGGAGGTGGAACGCCAAGTGTTTTGACAACTGCCGAAATACAATTTTTGATTGATGCAGTTTATGAAAATTATGCTGTTGCCGAAAATCCCGAAATTACGCTCGAAGCCAATCCCGATGATTTATCCATAGAAAGAATTCTCGAATTTTCAAAAAGTCTAATAAATAGATTAAGCATCGGAATTCAATCTTTTTTTGAAGATGATTTAGTGATGATGAATCGCGCTCACAATTCAATAGAAGCCAAAAAATGTTTGGAAGAAGCCTCCAACTATTTCGACAATATTTCCTTGGATTTGATTTATGGAATTCCCGCAATGAGCAACGAAAAGTGGCGGCAAAATATCGAAACCGCTTTGAGTTTTGGTATTCCGCACATTTCGAGTTATGCCTTGACGGTCGAACCCAAAACGGCTTTGAATAAACTCATCCAAACCGGAAAAATAGCAAAACCCAAAGACGAGGTTGCTGAAGAACATTTTCAGATTTTGGTTGAAACCCTCGAAAAGAATGGTTTTATTCATTATGAATTGTCGAATTTCGGAAAAGAGAATTACTTTTCCAAGAACAATTCAGCCTATTGGTTGGAAAAAAAATACCTTGG
>JBIKPM010000250.1:0-3683 GCA_044357435.1 Flavobacterium sp.
GAATTTAATCTTTTCAATCTAACCGAAAAGGAATTTGAATTACTCTATTTGTGTTTGGCTTTTGAAAACATTGCCCATGATGTTCCAAAGAAGCTGAAAGAGCAATCCGTAAGCCAAGAAAAAGATATTACCAAAAAATTATATACCGATTATTCCCTATTTAAAAGAGAACTCCACCAAGATTTAGTACAGCAAAACCCTCAATTTAATGCGTTAGAATTATTCCAAAAATCGCAAAAATTACTAGACCGTTTTTTGTTTATTTTCTTTGCCGAAGATAGAAATTTGCTACCCACCAATCTTATTTTTAGAATCAATAAAGAATGGAGACAACTACAAGAAATGCGAATGAACATATCGCTTTATGACCGTTACAAAATTTATTTTAACGATTTAAATAAAGGTGCAAAAGTAACTTTACCCGCTTTTTCTGAAACCATCGCTTTGCAAAAAGAAGAACATCAAATTTTTGCCTATAACGGTGGTTTGTTTCAACCCGATGAAATTTTAGACCACATTCGTATTGATGACGAATTATTATACAAATACACCCATAAATTAAGCAATTATGATTTTGCAAGTGAAGTGGATGTAAACATACTCGGTCATATTTTTGAAAATTCATTGAATGAATTAGACGAAATAAAAGCACAATTAGAGGGCGGAAGTATTGACAAACAAAGTACCAAACGAAAAAAAGACGGCGTTTTTTACACCCCAAAATACATTACTAAATACATAGTTGACAATACCATTGGCAAACTTTGTGCTGAAAAGAAAGTTGAACTAAACATAATAGAAGAAGATTATATAAGTACCATGGGGTTTAAACCCCTTGCAAAGAAAACCAAACAACCTCTATTAGAAAAACTAACTACTTACAGAAACTGGTTACTAAAAATTACGATTTGCGATCCGGCTTGTGGTAGTGGTGCATTTTTGAATCAAGCTTTGGATTTTTTGATTGCCGAACACGGATACATTGACGAACTCCAAGCTAAACTTTTTGGCGACGGATTGATTTTGAGTGATGTTGAAAAGAGCATTCTCGAAAACAACCTTTTCGGAGTAGATTTAAATGAAGAAAGTGTAGAAATTGCCAAGTTTTCTTTATGGTTAAGAACTGCGCAACCCAACAGGAAATTGAATGACCTGAACAACAATATAAAATGCGGCAACTCCTTAATAGATGATGTTGAAGTTGCAGGAGATAAAGCCTTTAATTGGCAAACTGCATTTCCTAAAATATTTAAGAAAAAAAACAAAAAAGCATTTCATATCACTACCGCCATTCATGATAGTCGAACATCGCAACGAATGATAGATTATAAAGTTCGTGAAAAAAGAGCAATGGGAACAATGCCTGAACCAAAAATAAACTATCTTACGGATAATGATGAAATGGTAATTGCAGAAACGGTTGCTGTTTTAGTAAAAGAGCAAAATCTAAATATTTTGGCGTTTAATATTTGCAAAGACCACATTCATATTGTTTTGGTTTGCGAAGAAGAGGAAGTAGACGAAATAGTAAGAAAAATAAAAGGGCGAACTGCTCGTGAGGTTAACCTCAACAAGGGGTTTAAACCCCTTGTCCAAAAAGAAGGAGAAAAAAGTATTCCTTTATGGACACAAAAATTTGGTTGTAAAGAGATAGTTGACGAAAACCAATTATCGAACACAATTGATTACATTAAACGAAACAGAGCAAAACACAATTTGCCCGGCAATAGTAACAAGGGGTTTAAACTCCTTATCGAAAGCATAGCTTGTAGCCACGAACATGCTTTTCGAGAAGAATACAAAGGTGGTTTTGATGTAATAATTGGGAATCCGCCTTATGGTGCTTTTATAGATAAAATAAGTAAAGATTATTATCAAAAAAGGTTTCATACTTTTCAAGGCAACTTTGAAATTTATTTCTTTTTTATTGAACTGATAAGCTCTATTTTAAAACCAAAAGGGAAAATTGGTTTTATAACTCCTGATACTTGGATTAATATTCCCCAAGCAAAAAAATTAAGAGAACATATTTTGGAAGCTTATGGAATTAACAACATTGTAATTTTCAAAAATTCAGTTTTTGAAGATGCGAGTTTAAATGCAATCGTATTTATATTAACATTTAAAAGTCAAAATGATGAATGTGAAATAGTAAATTTTGACTCTAAGATTGATAATTTTTCAAATGTATCAAATAACACAAAAATAGGTTTTATTGAAAATTGGAGAAATTCCGAAGATAAACAATTTCAAGTTTTACAAAATGAAGTTGATATTTTAATTATTGAAAAAATTAACTCAAAATCCCAAGTCGCAAGTAATTTTACTGATGTTTGTCAAGGTATTGTTCCATACTCAACAGAGCATCTAACAAAAGAAGAAGTAAAAAATAGAGTTTATCACAGCAATCAACCTTTGGATGAGAATTATGGAGTTTGGATTCAAGGAAGAGCAATAAATCGCTATTCTTTAAATATTACCAACAATGAATACTTAAATTATGGTACTTGGTTACATCGTGCAAGAAAATTTAAATATTTTTTTGATGATAGAATTTTAATTCAAGAAATAACTGGAGGTAATCCGCCTCGAATTTCAGCAATTAATTATTCAGGAAAATTATTTCACGATCCAGGAATAATATCTTGCATAAATATTTCAAGTATTAATACAAAATATCTTTTAGCGTTAATTAATTCAAAGCTAGTATCGTGGTATAATATAATGACATCACCAAAAGGAAATAGGTTAACATTTCCGAAAATTTTAATTGGCGACATAAGAAAGCTTCCAATTATTGAAGCTACTACAGAAAAGCAAATTGAAATAATCGAAAAAGTTGATATACTGCTTTCATTAAACAAAAACTTACAAGAACAATCACAAAAGTTTCAAAGAACGATACAACGAAAGTTTTTTAGTACTTCTAATGACAAGGGGTTTAAACCCCTTGTTGAAATAGCAGGAGGAAAACCCCTTGCTGATGCTTTGCCAAAAAAACTACAAGATTGGTATTTATTGTCTTATCAAGAGTTTATCAAGGAAATTGGCAAAAAGAAAGTTAAGCTGTCCTTATCTCAAGAAGCGGAGTGGGAGGATTACTTTATAGAAGAGTCCAAAAAGGCATTAGAGTTAAAAGTAACAATAGATGCTACCGACAAAGCCATAGATGCAATGGTGTATGAGTTGTATGGGTTGAGCGAAGCAGAAATAGAAATAGTGGAAAGTTCAAATTAAAGTTATAATTATGGAAAAAAACAATTATAGTATGTACACATACTACAAGGGTTCGGATACTTATCCGAACAAAAAGGCAAAGTTTTTCGGCTTCTATGAACAATCATTCGAGTTAACATACAAGGGCACTGCTGCTGATAAAGATGAATTGTTCAAGGACTATATGAACTTATTGTTGTATGAACAGGCATCCGAAGATTGCCATTTTGGCGAAAAAGGGGTCGATATTGACAAATGTTTTGAAGACTATTATCGTGTTTATAGCGAGCCTGAATATAAGGCAGAACTTTACAATAACTAAAGATATAAATACACTAACTAGTCATTCCTTAAGAACCCACTTTTTGAGTTTTCAGATTTTTTACCAAAAATACATTTGCAAAAATAAGCAGTAAAAATTCGAGCCAAAGAACAATTTGTACTTTGATTTGGTTAAACCTCATTTT
>JBIKPM010000046.1:0-10662 GCA_044357435.1 Flavobacterium sp.
AAATCTTACCCATTCAAGGAACAATTAAAGCAGCAAACCCGATAGGTTTGAAATACCTATCGGGTCAATGTCACCCATTATTCAATTTTATTTTTTGATGATTTTATAGGTATTCTTTTGGTTGGTGTCTTTGCTTGTCACCGTGACAAAATACATACCTTGAGGATATTTAGCTATGTCTAAAGGGGTTGCTGTAGTAATCGTACCAGAATACATTTGTTTCCCGTTTAAATCCGTAATATGTATAGAAAAATATTTTTGATCCGGATGTGACACGTACAACAATTGTGAAGTTGGATTAGGATAAACCTTGATTTTTAAGTCAATCGTATTATCTTCAATACCTAAGCCCCCTTGTTTTGATACTATTTTATAATTTGACCTTATTTGATTAGCTAATACTGTTTTTTTATTACTCAATTTAGTACTCGAAGTAGTTGAGCAAGGATTTACGTCTATAGAAACATAATATGAATATTTATTTTCACTGGTATTAGCCGTGACATCGGTATAACTCATGTTTGAAGAAGAAATTGATTTTAACAATTCAAATGCCCCATCATTGACTTTTCTATAGATTGTATAGGTACCATAAGTAACTCCATCGTAAGCAGTCCAAGATAAGTTGACAGTGTTATTTGTTGAAAGATTAGATTGCAATAATATGGTTTTATGAATAGAACTTCCATTTGACACCAAACCGCTTATATCTTTAGTTTTAACCCTGTATTTACAACTAGACGCTGTATTGTCAGAATCTATATCTAAAAAAGAATTTTGATTTGGTCCCATCTCTCCAATTAACTCATAAACCCCTGAAGCTATTCCTTCTTTAAAAACCTGAAAGGTATCAACATTATAATTCCCATTATTATTAATATAAATTCTATTTTTTATCGTCTCGGTTTCGTCACTAGAAACATAACAAATTGACACATTATAAATTGGATAAACAATTACTGCCAATTGAGCTCTATTACTTTCACATCCATTAGCCGATGTTTGACTTACATAATATTTAATAGTACCTACTGTATTAGTTTTGGGTGTTGGTGTACTTAAAAAAGGAGTTGCCGTGATTTCACTATTGTACCATTTGAGTGTGCCTGTAGTTTGAGATGCAGTCAAAGGAATAGCTGTTTGATTTTGACAATAGGTAACAGAGCTTGTAATGGGTGTTGATGGAACGGATTTATAAGTCACCGTAACACTAGCAGAAGCAGAAGTAGTACAAGGCGAAGTAGCTGCTATCGTATAAGTATAAACTAAACCTGATTGACTCCATGAACCTCCTGCACTTGGGCTTCCTCCTAATTGAGTAAATAATTCTGATTCAGTTGGAGTTTTTCCTTCACATAGGGTAAGTGTTCCGTCAGTTCCTGCGTTAGCAGTGGCTTGTTCGATAACAGTTACCGTTGCTGTTGTTACCACATTTTTGATAAAACGAACTGAGAAACCATAATTCTTATTATCTTGAGTAATACCTAAGCTGTCGTAATTGGAATTTAAAGCGTGAATAAATGCTTCCGAATTATTTGTTTCAGTTGAACTCCACCAGCCACCAACGACTTTAATTCTAGAACTACCACCATAAAAAAAGTTATAACCTCCTGCAAGACCTGTAAAACCGCTAGAATTAGTAGCACTCGTATTTGGACTTTCCCAATGCGAAGTCCCTATTTCTTTCATCTTATATCCAGCAACGTCATATCCTCCTAAATAATCGGCTAAAGTAGCCCATTCGCTATTTGAAGGAACGTGCCAGCCTGTAGGTGCCAGTTTTTTTCTTATACTTGCATCTGTTTTTGAAGCTTCATTATAGATACCAGCTACTGCATACCAATTGTAAAGCTTGCCATAGATAGCTCCATTTACAGGATCATTATTATAATAACACCAAGCTCCTGTGGTTAAATTATTCCATTCCGATTGAGCGACTTCAGGTATTACCGTACCATCACTATAAGTTGTCAAATCTAAATTTCTATTTGTCCAGTTTTGGCTACCTATGGAGACAAAAGGCAGTGTTTCCGATACTTCAGTAGTACAAGGTAAAGTTGGCACTACTGTATAAGTATACACTAAACCATTTTGGCTCCAAGTACCTCCTACATCTGCATTCTTTAAAACTGCAAATAATTCTGATTCGCTTGGTGTTGTTCCTGCACAAACTTTGAGTGTTCCGCTTATTCCTGGCTTAGCTAATGGTGTTAATGTAACCTCAACTGCTGTTCTTTCACTCTCCAAATTATTTAGAGTTTGCGACACATAATAGGTTCCAGAAGCCAAAGCAACATCTAATGCTAAAGCCGTTCCTTCTGTTGGGGTGGTGTACCATTTTAAATTCGTTCCAGTAGCCACTAAACTTTCCACGGTTGCTGAGCTACATAATGTTTGGGCTGAAGCAGTGGGGTTTGAAGTAGTATTCTTGAGGCAGCGCACTGAAAAACCTGATTTATAATCACTATTATTAGTGAAAAAATTGCCTACATTCCGACTTAGGAAACGTGTCAAGGGTGAATTATTGACCTCTGATGAACTCCACAAGTGACAGTCGTCACCAATATTACCAAATGAAACATTGATATTGCGATACCCGCTTGGAAGACCTGTAAAACCACTAGAGTTGGTAGCGCTTGTATTAGGGCTACTCCAATGCGTTGTTCCAGTTTCTTTCATCTTCCCTCCAGCAATATTTGCTCCTCCTAAATAGGTGGTTAAAATTGTCCAATCAGCGTTTGATGGAATGTAATAACCTGTGGGAGCAAGTTTTTTTCTCAGAGAGGTGTTTGTTTTTGAGGCTTCATTATAAATCCCATTTAAAGCATACCAATTGTATAGTTTGCCATAGATAGTTCCATTGGCAGGGTCATTATTGTAATAACACCAAGCCCCTGTGGTTAAATTAGCCCATTCGGTATCATCTGTTACTTGCGGTATAACTGTGCCATCACTATAGGTCGCAACATCGAGGTTTTTGGTAGTCCAAGTTTGGGTTCCAATGACAACATCTTGAGCAATAATTGTTTGAACGCTTAACGTTAAGGCGATTAAAAATAGTATTTTTTTCATAACTTAGAAATTTCCAAACAAAATAAATAGTATTATAAAGAAATTCCTAATTTATATCAGGAAAAAATAATCGTAAAGAGGAAATTTATAGATTTTTACGGTTATATATAGAATACATTGGCGAAGTGAAATTTGTGAAATCCGTTTTTATCCGTCAAAATCCGCGTCATCTGTGTCCCAATTCTAACACAATCGCAACAACTATTCCTCTTCCTCGTTAGCGTGTGTTTTCGAATACCCTCTCCATTTCTCGATACAATCCTGAAAATCCTGTGGCAATTCCGTATCAAAACGCATCATTTCTCCTGTGGTAGGATGCACAAAACCAAGTGTTTTAGCGTGCAAAGCTTGTCTTGGCAAAGCCTTGAAACAATTATCGATGAATTGTTTGTATTTTGTAAACGTGGTTCCTTTCAAAATCAAATGACCGCCATACCGCTCGTCATTAAAAATAGGATGCCCAATGTGTTTCATGTGAACCCTGATTTGGTGTGTTCTTCCAGTTTCAAGAATACAAGAAACCAAAGTCACATAACCAAAACGTTCCAACACTTTGTAATGCGTCACGGCAGGTTTTCCTATTTCGGGATCGGCAAAAACTGCCATTTGCATGCGGTCTTTTACGTGTCGTGCAATGTTGCCTTCAATCGTTCCTTCATCGGCAATTACATTTCCCCAAACTAGGGCAATGTATTCTCTTTCGGTTGTTTTGGCTTCAAATTGCTTGGCGAGATGCGTCATCGCTGCTTCGGTTTTGGCAATCACCAAAAGTCCCGATGTGTCTTTGTCGATTCGGTGAACCAATCCTGGGCGTTCGCTGCTGTTCATTGGCAAATTCTCGAAATGAAACGCCAAGGCATTGACCAAAGTCCCCGTATAATTTCCGTGACCGGGATGAACCACAAAATCCGGTGGTTTATTCACCAGCAACAGTGCGTCGTCCTCAAAAACAATGTCAAGCGGAATATCCTCGGGGTCAACCCTGTTTTCAAACGGAGGATGCGACAACATAATCCGCACCACATCAAAGGGTTTTACTCTATAATTTGATTTTACGGCGAGGTCATTCACATAAATATCGCCTGCAGTTGCCGCATTCTGAATTTTATTTCGAGTGGCATTCGGAATCATGTTCATCAAATATTTGTCAATTCTCAGGAGCAATTGCCCTTTGGGAATGTCAAATCGATAATGTTCGTATAATTCGTCCTCTAAATCTTCTGTAGTGTCACTATTATTGTGCATTTGGAGGTATTGCTTCTGTTGGTATGGCTGTACTGTCCACTTCTTCTACATAACTTTCCTTGCCGTCGCCCAGCACCAAATCAATTTTAGAGGCTTTCAAAACATGATCGCCCACTTTAAGGTTTCTTCCTTTGCAACGCATTTCCAAAACCATGTCTTTTCCAAGATTCGGAATATAGGTAATTGTACCTTCCTCAAGACCCAAAGCCTTTAAGGTAGGCACCGCTTCGCGATATGTTTTTTGGATTAAATCCGGAATTCGCACAGACGAAAAACCCGAAGCATTAATCTTGATGTATACTTTTCTACCTTCTTTTACTTTAGCACCAGGCAAGGGATCTTGCTCTACTACGCTAAATTTTGGATAATCACTGTTGTAATCTACGCTATCCAAAAGCACATAGTCCAAGTCCAACTCATCTAATTTTTCCTCGACCTGCTCTTCAGTCAACTTGGCCAAATTAGGTACCGTGATTTCGTGACCATGATCCGTCGTGAAAGTCAACCAGTGCATAAAGAAATAACCCAAAACAGCAAGAATAGCAAGTGCGGCAAGTGCTTGTCCAAAAAACACGCGGCTGGTAAGATAATTACGTAAGCTCATAAATTTAATTTAATAAGTCGCAAAGATAAAGCTATTTCGTTCCAAAAAAAATTCTAATTTTGTTTAATAGTTTTCATAGGAGCTATTTCCTGCTGTGCGCTGTATCCACGCTAAAAAGCGTGGGATGCCGCTTCCATCAGGGCTAAGGAAATCCTATTTAACGACGCTGTTTTATTTTAACCAAAACCCATCCCGATGGCTATCGGGACTAATACCCAAGACCTAAAAAATGAAAAACATTGCCATCATCATGGGCGGATATTCAAGCGAATATAAAATCTCCTTAATCAGCGGAAACGTCGTCTACCAATTTCTTGACAAAACAAAATACAACGGATTCCGAATCCATATTTTTAAGGAAAAATGGGTTTATGTCGATGAGCATGATGCAGAATTTCCCATTGATAAAAACGATTTTTCAACAACCGTAAACGGCACCAAAATCACTTTCGACTGTGTTTTCAACGCCATTCACGGCACACCAGGCGAAGACGGTTTGATGCAAGCCTATTTTGAATTAATCGGAATGCCACAATCTTCCTGTGATTATTACCAATCCGCATTAACCTTCAACAAACGTGATTTATTGTCGGTTTTAAAACCTTACGGCATCAAAACTGCCACTTCCTATTATATCAATAAAGGCGAACACATCGATACTGCCAAAATTGTGAAAGCCGTTGGATTGCCTTGTTTCGTGAAACCCAATAAATCGGGTTCTAGTTTTGGAATTTCCAAAGTAAAAACGGCAGCCGAATTGCCCATCGCCATTGAAGTCGCTTACCAAGAAGACAACGAAATCATCATCGAAAGTTTCCTCGACGGCACCGAAGTTTCTGTTGGGGTCATCAATTACAAAGGCGAAATAGTCGTTTTACCCATAACCGAAATAGTTTCCGAAAATGACTTCTTCGATTACGAAGCCAAATACCATGGAAAATCACAGGAAATCACGCCAGCCAGAATCTCTGAAGAAATGACACAAAGAGTAAGTGAAGTAGCAAAACGCGCCTACGAAGTCTTGAAAATGAAAGGCTTTTCCAGAAGCGAATTCATCTTTGTGGACGGCGAACCACACATGCTCGAAATGAACACTATTCCCGGTCTCACCACCGAAAGTTTGATTCCGCAACAAGCCAAGGCCGCCGGAATTTCATTGGAGGATTTGTTTAGCAATGCTATTGAATTGGCTTTGACTGAATAACTAATTATTTCGTTAACTTTGTAAAAAACCATCATTATGATTGATTATAAACAATATATCGCAATAAATTCCGAAATACGATTTGGCAAACCAATCATAATCGGCACCAGAATCACTGTTTTTGATGTTTTAAATTGGCTAGCCAATGGAATGACTATAAATGAAATTATTGAAGATTTCCCAGAGCTTAACGAAAATCAAATCAAAGCTTGTCTTTCTTATGCAGCAGATAGGGAACATAAAATTCAAATTGCATCGTGAAATTGCTTTTTGACCAAAATATTTCTTTTAGAATAATATCTAAAATAAAGCTCAACTTTCCTGATGCAAAACAAGTTAGACAACTCGGAATTGAAAATTATTCCGATGTAGAAATTTGGAAATTTGCGAAGCAAAATGAATATACAATCGTAACTTTTGATGGAGATTTTTATGATTTATCAAATTTCAAGGGTTTTCCACCTAAAATAATTTGGTTGCGTTTCGGCAATACAAAAACTGATTTTATTGCCAATATTATAAACTCAAGACACTCTATTATAAAAGATTTTATTAGTTCTGTTGCGTATTCTGAAATTGCCTGTTTGGAAATCAAATAAATAGTTAAACTATGAACAAAAGCAGACTCGAAGCTTTTAGCGATGGCGTATTAGCCATTATCATCACCATAATGATTTTAGAAATAAAAGTGCCGGAAGACCACACTTTCGAATCTTTGAAGCCGTTAATTCCTGTTATTTTGAGTTATGTTTTGAGTTTTGCTTATATTGGCATATACTGGAATAACCATCATCATATGTTTCAAGCTGTAAAAAAAGTGAGTGGTTCTATTTTATGGAGTAATCTATTTTTACTTTTTTGGTTGTCCTTAATTCCTTTCGGCACGAGTTGGATTGGTTCACAACATTTTGCAGCCGTACCAATGAGCGTTTATGGATTTTTATTGCTGATGAGTGCTCTTTCCTATTTTACCCTTCAAAATAAAATTATTAAACTGGAAGGCAAAGATTCGGTTTTATACCAAGCTGTTGAAAAAGACGTCAAGGGTAAAATATCCTTAGCATGCTATATTTTAGCCATTCCGCTTGCGTTTATTTCACCTTGGATATCCGGATCACTTTACACAACAGTAGCGCTAATTTGGATTATTCCGGACAGGAGAATTGAAAAACAAATCAATAAAAATTAAAATGAGAAAAGCGATATTTCCCGGTTCTTTTGACCCCATCACTTTAGGTCACGAAGATATTATAAGAAGAGGAATCCCTCTATTTGACGAAATTGTCATTGCCATTGGTATCAATGCCGAGAAAAAATACATGTTTTCGCTTGAAGACAGAAAACGATTCATCGTGGAAACCTTCAAAAACGAACCAAAGGTTTCAATCATTGTTTACGAAGGTCTAACTATTGAATTGTGTAAAAAAATCAATGCCAATTTCATTCTTCGTGGATTGCGAAATCCGGCAGATTTTGAGTTCGAAAAAGCTATTGCACATACCAATAGACGAATGTCTAAAATTGAAACCGTTTTTTTACTAACCGCCGCTAAAACTTCCTTTATCAGTTCTAGTATTGTGAGAGATGTTATCCGAAATAACGGTCAATATGAATTACTGGTTCCTGAATCCGTGAAAGTAAGAAAATAGTATTCCAGATAAATTTACTTCGTCCGTTCGCTAACGCTCGGGTGAAAAAAGAAATTAATTAACACTACTTTTGCAAAAAAAGAAAACAATATAATGGAAAGAACATTAAATAAACGTAGCGGATCTCAATGTGAACTTTGCGCCGCCACCGAAAACCTAAAAGTATACGCAGTTTTACCAACAAAAAAAGGGGGAGCCGACGAAAGTATTTTGGCTTGCAGTACCTGTATCGACCAAATTGAAAATCCAGCTAATGTAGATTTAAATCATTGGAGATGCTTGAACGACAGTATGTGGAGTGAACACACCGCGGTACAAGTGGTTGCTTGGAGAATGTTGAGCAGAATGCGCGCAGCGGGTTGGCCAAAAGAATTATTGGATATGATGTACCTAGACGAAGATACTTTAGTTTGGGCGCAAGCCACTGGCGAAGGCGAAGAAGATGAGAATAAAGTAATTCACCGCGACAGTAATGGGGTAATTCTTGCAACGGGCGACTCTGTTGTTTTAATCAAAGATTTGAAAGTAAAAGGTTCGAGTATGGTCGCCAAACAAGGAACTGCAGTTCGTAACATCAGACTTGATCATGAAAACGCCGAATATATTGAAGGTCGTGTTGATGGTCAAACTATCGTAATCATTACGCAGTACGTGAAGAAAATATAGTGTTCAGTGTTGCAATAAATTAAAAATCGTTAACAGTAATTTATTTTACAGTTAACGATTTTTTTTGATAATTTTCACTGATCACTAAAAACTGATCACTGAACACTATTCCTCCTCTTTCTTAATCACCTTTCGGGCAACCTCGATTTTGAACTTTTTGCCTTTCATTTTTTCGTCCTTGATGTTGTGAAGTAAGTCCTTCACCTTATTGAATTTTACTGCAGCAAAAGAGATAAAATCTTTGACTTCTATCAACCCTAAATCGCCTTTTTCCAATTTTCCTTTTTGGGAAAAAAAACCCACAACGTCAATTTTATTCAATTTATTTTTCTTTCCACCACTGATATAGATGGTTTGAAATTCTGGTGGTTTTGGCAAGGTTGTGCTGTTTTCCACTTTTAGGATTGGCATTCCGTAATCAATATAGTCCAGCTTTTTTTCGCTATCGTGAGCAATGACATAAGCCGTTCCGGAGGCCAACATTCTTGCTGTTCTTCCGTTCCTATGGGTGAATTCATCTTCTTTGGATGGCAAATGATAATGAATAACGTGCTTCATTTCGGGAATATCAAGTCCACGTGCGGCCAAATCCGTGGTGATTAAATAGCTCACACTTCCGTTTCTGAACTGGATTAAAGCGCGTTCGCGTTCGTCTTGATCCATTCCACCGTGATAATACGTAGCGTAAATTCCTTTTTCGTTCAAAGTGTCACTAATGCGCTCTGCCGCATCGCGATGGTTGCAAAACACCAATGCTGATTGGGATTTCAACGAACAAATCAAGTTGAACAAACTGCCAATTTTGTCTTTCTCTTTTGAAAGCACCATTTTCATAGCAAGATTACTTGCTTCTTCTTCACTTGGAATAAAATCCAAAATCGTAGGGTTCACAACTCTAGTGTATTTTGGGATTTCTATATCAGAAGTGGCCGAAACCAAAACTCGCTTGTTCAGTTTAGATAATTTTCCAACGATAAAAGACATTTGCTCGTGAAAACCCAACTGCAAAGACTTGTCGAATTCGTCTAGAATTAAAGTTTCAATTTTGTCCAATCGAAAAGTGCCGCGATCGATATGGTCTGCAATTCGTCCTGGAGTTCCAATCAAAATGGCTGGAGGATTGCTCAAATTCTTGATTTCGGTGTCGATGGAATGTCCGCCGTAACAAACATTTACTTTGTAATCAGTTCCCATTTTTTTCCAAACTTGCTCAATCTGCAAGCCTAATTCTCGTGATGGAACCAGAATCAAACATTGAACAGAAAGTATTTCGGGTTTTAACATTTCGAAAATAGGCAACAGGAAAGCCAATGTTTTCCCTGAACCCGTAGCCGAAAGCAGTAAAACATTATTATCGCTTAAAATGGTTTCTTGGGCGGCAACCTGCATTTCGTTTAGGTTTTCGATGCCTAAATTGAGAAGTATATTGTTGGAATGGTGTTTTTTATTCATTTTGCAAAGATAGCAAATAGTATTCAGTGTCCTATCGCATTATTCCGTTGGTGACAAAACGAAATACTAATCCTCTTCAAACAACAATTTTATATTTTCATAGGAGTTTTTGAGGACTTCCGGCATTTCATTTGGCTTTAACCAAACCGCTTTTTCGATGCCCTCGTCGATTTGTCCAACTGGAGTTCCTTCAAAATCAGAAGTCATTTCAAACCAATGGGTAATTTTTAGTTTATAAACCCCATTCCTTTTGAATACATGATAGGTTTTTTGCAATTTTTTGGTGATGGTCAACTTGTTGACACCCGTTTCTTCCTCCACTTCACGCATGGCAGTGGCTTCAATATCCTCCCCTTTTTCAATTCCGCCCTTCGGCAAATCCCATTTTCCGCTTCTAAAAATGAATAAAACCTCCCCTTTTTTGTTATAAACCAATCCGCCTCCGGCCTTATTAACAGGGATTTTTGATTTCAAGGTTTTCATAATCTGCTTCTCATCAGGGTGATAGAGATAGGCCTTTTGAACTTTATTTTGAAAGATTTTTATTATAAGTTGCACAATATCAACACTCTCTAACAGGAAAAGTTGAAAATTAGTCTCCTTGGAGATTTCATTTGTCAAAAAAAGTGGTTTGTCGTTCACAAAAACTTTATACATTTGTACTATGATATTTAATAAAGATACTGCCGAGAAAACTGCCGAATTACTTTTGCAAATAAATGCAATTAAATTGAATCCAAGAAATCCTTTTACTTGGGCTTCAGGATGGC
>JBIKPM010000251.1:0-3663 GCA_044357435.1 Flavobacterium sp.
TTATTTTTTAATAAAAATAATTCAATTTTTTGTATGAGATGTTGGGACCTGTCCTTACGGTTTCAATAATTCCCCAATTTTCAACGCACATTTTTCGCCATCTATCGCTGCTGAGATAATACCACCAGCATAACCCGCACCTTCTCCGCAAGGATATAAACCTTTTATTTGAACGTGCTCCAAGGTTTCCGGATTTCTGGGAATACGCACAGGTGAGGAAGTTCGTGATTCCGGTGCATGAAGTATGGCTTCATTGGTCAAAAAACCACGCATGGATTTCCCAAATTCCACGAAACCTTCTCGTAATATTTGGGTAAGAAATCCGGGAAAAACTTGCCCCATCTCAACCGAAGTCGTTCCGGGAACATAGGACGTTTTAGGAATATTGGAGGATATTTTGTTTTGGGTAAAATCAACCATTTTTTGGGCAGGCACTTTTTGGGTATTTCCAGCAAGTTGCCATGCTTTTTGCTCAATACTTTTTTGGAATTCCATTCCTGATAGCGCACCAAATTTTGCAAACGGTTTGAAATCTTCAAGTTTGAGTTCAATAACAATTCCAGAGTTGGCAGTAGCTTGATCCCGTTTAGAAGGTGACCAACCATTCGTCACCACCTCGCCGGGACTTGTCGCACAAGGTGCAATCACGCCACCGGGACACATACAAAAAGAATACATTCCCCTTCCTCCCACTTGCTTCACGATGGAATAGGGCGATGGTGGCAAATGTTCCCCACGATAATCACAACTGTACTGAATGCTGTCAATCAAGGATTGAGGATGCTCTGCTCGGACGCCCAAGGCAAAAGCCTTGGCTTCTATAAAAATTTGTTTTCTATCGAGTAATTCAAAAATGTCTCGGGCAGAATGTCCCGTCGCCAAAATTATTTTGTTTGCCAGAATCGTGTCGCCATTTTGGGTCACAATCCCTTGCACTTCATTGTTTTTGATGATAATATCAGTTAATCGGGTTTCGAAAAGGACTTGACCTCCCATTTCGATAATTTTCTCCCGCATATCCTGGATAATTTGCGGTAGTTTGTTGGTGCCAATATGCGGATGTGCCTCGACCAAAATATCTGGTGACGCTCCATAAGCTACGAATAATTCTAAGATTCGGGTTACATCACCCCGCTTTTTGGAACGGGTATATAATTTTCCATCCGAATAGGTTCCTGCCCCTCCTTCGCCAAAGCAATAATTCGAATCTTCATCGACAATATGATCTCTGTTAATGGCTTTCAAATCTCGGCGGCGACCCCGAACATCTTTTCCACGCTCAATTACTATTGGCTTCAAACCCAGTTCTATCAATTGCAAGGCGGCAAATAATCCCGCAGGACCCGCGCCAACGACAATCACTTCTTGTGCATTAGTAACATTTTTGTATTCCGGAAGTTCTATTTTGGTTTCTTGAAAAGGTTCGCCAACCAAATAAATAGCAACTTTCAAATTAAACTTTACGGCTTTTTGTCGCGCATCAATCGAGCGTTTCAGTATGGAAATGTGTTGAATTTCTTTGGTATCTACCCGAATTAATTTGGCAATGTGTTGTTTGAGCAACAGTTCATTTGTGGCTATTTCCGGTGTGACTTGTAAGAGGAGCTCTTGTGGCATTAATCTATAATATTATGGGAAAAGTTTATAAATATCTTCTCGTTTGACAAATCTAGCAAGTTCTATAACTTCTCCATCGAAATAAAATCCTAATCTATATTTTCCAATCCTTATCCTATAAGCGTTTTGATATCCTTTTAGTTTTTTGATATTGGAAAGTACATTTAATGTTTCTGCATTTTTTAGAACAATAATTGTACTGAATAAATCCCCTTTCAAACTTTCATCCTTGACTTTTAGTAAATCTTTTGAAAATTGTTTTAAGTATTCGACTGTCATCTACCTAAAATTTTGAAGATTTCCTCTTCACTAACCTTGTCATTTCTATCAGCTTCCTGCATCAACATCATTAGTCCAATGTCCTCTTTTTCTTCATCGGATAAATTATTGAATTGACTGTCCTGCTTATTTTTAACATAAGCTTGTACAGCATTTTCTATCAAACCTTTAACACTTGTTTTTTCAAATATTGAAATTACTTTCAATTTTGTTAAAGTGGCTTCGTCAATATCTATTAATTTTCTCATTGGAAATAATTTTACACAAATATATATATTATATACTGTATATACAATAGTAAAATAAACTTCGTAAATTTACCATCTAAAAAACATTCAAAATGCCACAACAAACAAGTAATAGCGAACTGCCTAAAGAAATAAAACTAATTTGGGATTTTCGTGGACCTGCTTCGGCAAAGACCGCCGAACATCACGAAATTCATCTAAAAGAATACATATTGACGGAGAAAATATCGCCAAATATCACCGGTTTTGAATGCTACGGTGAAATGCATGCTATTGCATTTATGGTCGTTACCGATAAAACGATGATTCAAGTTCGAGATGCTTTGAAACCACATCGAGGAGAGGTTTTTGAAAGTTAAATTCCAAAGCTCATCAAAGATATTCCAATAAAAAAATTCCAAATTCCAATCTAATCGTTTGGAATTTGGATTTTTTTTGTTGGAAGTTGGATTTAATTTGCCACTTCGCTTATAAACTTAATTCGCATCAATCGCAATTCGTCAATATCATAATCCCCGTCAAATTCCTTTAGTGCTTCTTCAATATTATCAGAATGTGATTCCATAAAATACTCGTGAATTTCTTCTTGTTGATCATCGTCCAGCATTTCATCAATCCAATACTTGATATTTAACTTGGTTCCAGAATTGACGATTTGTTCCATTTCGGTAATCAAGGCATCCATTGACAACCCTTTTGCGGAAGCGATATCATCAAGTGGCAATTTTCTGTCCACATTTTGAATAATGTACAATTTATTTATGGAATTGGCTCCAGTTGATTTTACAACCAAATCATCGGGACGGATAATATCATTTTCCTCTACATATTGCTGGATTAATTCTATAAATTCTTTTCCATATTTTTTTGCTTTTCCTTCACCAACGCCGTGAGTGTTGATTAACTCATCCATCTTAATGGGATATTTCAAAGCCATGTCTTCGAGTGATGGATCTTGAAAAACCACAAAAGGAGGCACGCCCAAACGCTTTGCGGTTTTTTTTCGCAAGTCACGCAGCATGTCCATCAAAACCTCATCAGCAACTCCAGTTGACTTAGAGGCGGTTACAATTGCCTCGTCCTCAGTTTCATTGTATTCGTGATCTTCCGACATGAGGAACGAACTTGGGTTTTTGATAAAATCCAATCCTTTCTTAGTAATTTTTACGATACCGTAGGTTTCAATATCCTTAGATAATAAACCATCAACCAACACTTGACGCAATAACGCCATCCAGTATTTTTCGTCATGATCAGCACCACAACCAAAAAAAGATTGGCTATCTGTCCTATGCGCTTTTATGACCGCATTTACACGACCGATAAGGGTAAAAACAACCTCTTTGGATTTGTATAAATGCTTAGTGTCGTGAACCACCTCCAGCAATTTAAGGACTTGGTCTTTGGCTTCCACTTTGACTTTTGGATTGCGAACATTGTCGTCCATGTCGCCACCATCGCCTGTTTCGTTGTCGAATTCTTCACCAAAATAATGCAACAGGAATTTTCTTCTCGACAT
>JBIKPM010000047.1:0-10605 GCA_044357435.1 Flavobacterium sp.
GTTAATGACCCCTCCGCCAAGAAGTAATCGTGTGAAGCTGATTTTGTAGCGGTTTGTTTTCGTTTGTAAATCCAATAGCCATAACCGGATACTATAAAAAAGTATATTAGAAAGACTAAGTAATCGGCAAGTTGCAATGTTTTCATAAATTTATTTAGTTATTTAGTTAATATTTAATTTGTTATTATTTGGTTTTTTAACTTCTAATTTTTTGTTCCCATTTCCAAGCGCTTTCTATTGCCTCGTCTAAAGATGATTCTGTTTTCCATCCTAATACATTATTAGCTTTGTCAGTTTTAGCATACGCCATGGTAACATCTCCTTCCCTTCGGTCAACAATTTGATATGGAAATGGCTTTCCGCTTATTTTTTCAAAGCTGGAAATCACTTCAAGAACCGAACTACCAACTCCTGTTCCCAAATTAAAAATTTCTACTTTATCGGCGTTTTTCTTTTCCAAAAGGCGTTGTAAGGCTACCACATGGGCTTTGGCTAAATCTACTACGTGAATATAATCACGAATACAGGTGCCGTCCGGAGTTGGATAATCATTACCATACACCATCAATGCTGCACGCAATCCCATTCCGGTTTGTGTAATAAACGGAACTAAATTTTGAGGAACACCTATTGGTAATTCGCCAATTTCTGCTGAAGGATGTGATCCAATAGGATTAAAATAACGAAGCAATATAGCATTAATATTACTCACTTTTGTAACATCAGTAATAATTTCTTCCCCGATTTGTTTGGTGTTTCCGTAAGGAGACATGGCTGGTTTAATAGGTGCATTTTCGTCAATTGGCATTACATCAGCTTGACCATAAACCGTGCAGGAAGAACTGAAAATAAAATGAGCTTCTGTTTTCTGTTGTAATTCTTGCAACAAATACACTAAAGAAGCAATGTTGTTTTCATAGTACAATAATGGATTTGTAACGCTTTCGCCTACTGCCTTTGAAGCGGCAAAGTGAATTACGCCACTTACATCATGGTGTTTTTTAAAAAAAGCTTGTACCGATGATTTTTCCCTTAAATCTAATTTTTCAAATAGGGGTACTTTGCCGGTAATGGCAACTATACCTTTCAAAACAGTTTCAGAAGAATTAGAAAGATTGTCAATAATCACCACTTCAAAACCTTTGTTTTGTAATTCGACTACTGTGTGTGAACCGATAAATCCTAAACCTCCAGTTACTAATACTTTCATTTCTTATTTGCTTTTATAATGTATGTCAGACAAATCCCTTAACATTTGAGCGCTTTTTTCAGCTGTAATATCCCGTTGTGACTCTCCCATCATTTCGTAGCCAACCATAAATTTTTTAACAGAAGCAGAACGCAATAATGGTGGATAAAAGTGCATATGAAACAACCATTCCGGATGCGCCTTGCCATCTGTTGGTGCTTGATGAATACCAGAAGAATAGGGGAAGGACGTTTCGAAAAGATTGTCGTACTTCGCGGTTAATTGTTTTAAAATCAGTGCGTAAGCTGCCACTTCTTTTGCGTCAAAATCTGTTATTTTAGTGACATGACGTTTGCAAACAATCAGGGTTTCGAATGGCCAAATGGCCCAAAAAGGAATCAAGGCTACAAAATGATCATTCTCTATAATAATTCGTTCTTTTGCTTCTAATTCTTTTTCCAGATAGTCCAAAAGTAGATTGCTACCGTTTTTGTCGTAGTAAGCTTTTAGGCTATTTTGTGTTTTTTCTATCTGGGTAGGCAACGAAGATTGCGCCCAAATTTGTCCGTGTGGGTGTGGATTACTGCAACCCATAACACTTCCTTTATTCTCAAAAATTTGTACATAATTAATGTAATCAACATTGCCCAAATCAGTGTATTCTCTTTGCCAAGTACGAATAATCTCTTCGATAGTAGGCAAATCCATTTCCGGTAAAGTGATGTTGTGTTTCGGGGAAAAACACACCACTCTAGAGATTCCTCTTTCTGGTTTTGCTCTAAAAAAAGTAGCTTCCTTGCTTTCTTCAAAATCAATTGGTTCTTGTTTTAAGGCGGCGAAATCATTTTCAAAGACAAATGAGCTTGTGTATTGCGGATTTACTTCTCCATTGGCACGAACGTTACCGGGGCATAAATAACATGTTGGATCGTATTCTGGTCTACTATCATCGGCAACGGTTTCTTTTTGGCCTTGCCAAGGGCGCTTGGCTCTGTGTGGAGAAACTAAAACCCATTCGTTGATAAGTGGATTAAATCGTCTGTGTGGATCTTCGTATATATCAAATTTTTTCATTCCTTGTTTTAGTTTTTATATAATGATGTTCCGTTTGAAATTTTTACGTCATAAATTTTTAGATCTATATCAAATTGATCTTTGTACAATTTGGTAAACTTTTCTTTGATGGTATTTTCGCTTCCTTTTTTTACCAAAGTAATCGTGCATCCTCCAAAACCACCACCCATTAATCGAGAACCTATTACGTCCTCTTCGGCTTTGGCCAAATCTACCAAATAGTCTAATTCGTCACAACTTACTTCGTAGTCTTTTGATAATCCATCGTGAGTCTCAAACATTAATTTCCCCAATGTTTTAATATCGCCATTGTCTAGGGCTGCACAAGCTTGGATTACACGTTTAATTTCTTTTACAGCATATAAACTTCTTCTAAAGACGTTGTCTGTCATTTTAGTTTTTAAACTCGTTAAGTGGCTAACATCACAGTCCCTAAAACTATCAATTTCAGGATAATTTTCTTTGATGATGCTTAATCCTTCGTTACACTCTATCCGTCGATTATTATATTCGGATGTAAATAAGGAGTGCTTTACGTTACTATCAAACAATATTAAGGAATAATCTGCAAAATTGGCGTCGTGATAAGTATAATCCAATGTACGGCAATCAATTTTTATTACTTTATTTTCTAATCCCATTACGCTAGCAAACTGGTCCATAATGCCACAATTGATGCCAACCCAGTGCTCTGCACTTTGACCCATTAGCGCCATATCAACTGAATTTATTCCCAAATTAAACATTTCGTTAATTCCGAATAAAAATCCACATTCCAAGGCTGCCGAGGACGATAAACCAGAGCCGGTAGGTATATTACTGCTAAAGGCACAATTAAAACCTCCAATTTCATATCCTTTTAATTTCAATTGAAACAATACGCCACGTAAATAATTAGTCCAAACGACATCGCTTAATATTTCTTCTTTTGTAACATCAATTGCTACTGATTCATTCAAATCAATGGCTTGAATGTTTGCTGTATCCGAATTGTTTTTTTCAAAAGCAAAACAAATAATTTTATCAATGGCAGCAGGTAGTACATAACCGTCATTGTAATCAATATGCTCACCAATGATGTTAATCCTCCCTGGAGAAAGGACAATTTTATCGGGTGTATTTCCAAATTTTTCTTTGAAAAAATCGGTTGTGTCATGTATTAAAATCTCATTCATTGCAGTATAATTTAGTCGTTCTTTATCTTTATAATTCCTTATCAAAAGCCCTTACATATTTTGAAACTTATAAATAGTTTTATGTTGATATACTTCTTCTTTTCTCAAAACAGCATTTGGGAAATGCTCGTGATTAGGTGCGTCTGGAAAATTTTGGGTTTCGAAACAAATCCCGCTCAAAACGTGGTAATCTGCATTTTGCTTGCCTTTTATTGTATCAAAACAATTTCCTCCCACATAAATATGTACAGCCGGTTGATTTGTGATTACATCCATTTTTAAATTATTTTTCGGACTATATAAACTAGCTGCCACTGAATCATTATCAACAACCACAAAAGTATTATCAATTGAAGTTGGACATTTTTTGGCTTGGTTAAAATCAAAAGGATTATTTTCTAGATTTAAGAACCTACCAGTTGGAATATTTTGATCATTAGTCTCCAATATTTTATTGGAATTAATTGATAATTCCTGTTCCACAATAGTTGAATTATATCCATCAAGATTAAAATAGCTGTGATGGGTCAAGTTTATTATGGTATCTTCTGATGTATTGGCAACATATTCAATAATTAATTCATTTTCTTCTGATAAAGTGTAGGTTAAATCAATCGATAAATCTCCAGGATAATTTTCTTCTCCATCAGGACTGAAATAACTCAAAGTTATTGATGGATTTTCTCCTTCATTCACATTTTTGATCTTCCATTGTTTTTGGCTAAAGCCAATATTTCCTCCATGCAACGAGTGCCCATTATTGTTGTTATTCAAATAAATCGATTTTCCATTCAAACTAAAAGTGCTGTTGTTAATTCTACCCGCATAACGTCCTACTGTTGCGCCAAAATACGGCGCGCTCTTTAAATTGAAGGAATTTAAATAAGCTTCTAGGGTATCAAAACCTAAAACCACATCCAAAAAATCACCATTTTTCAAGGGTATTTTTAATGACGTAATGGTAGCTCCATAAGTGATAACTTTTATTTGCATGCCGTTTTTATTGGTTAATTCACAAGAGTTGACAACAGCTCCATCAGGCATATATCCGAAGAATTTGATTGTAGAACACGTATTTAAAAATGAATCCATTATTTTTTTTATAAATATTTTATCAAATATGAAATTCAAAAGTAAATTAAATATCATAATTTATATACTAGTACCTACCAGTTTATGTATTTTTGTAAAAAAAAATATGAAAATTATAAATATTCAAAATAATCAAGGGACACCTAAGTACAAACAAATCATTTCCTCAATTGAAAAATCCATTGAAAAAGGGCGTTTAAAAAAGGATGATAAACTTCCCTCAATCAACAAAGTATGTCTCGAATTTTCTTTATCCCGAGACACCGTTTTACAGGCCTATGATGAGTTGAAAAAAAGAGGTATTATATACGCTATACTTGGCAAAGGCTACTATATAAAAAGCACTGAAGTCAGAATAAAACAACGCATTTTTTTGCTTTTTGAAGAACTGAATATTTTCAAGGAAGACCTATACAATTCCTTTATGGAAAACATTGGAAAAGACGTGCAGGTAGACATTTTCTTTCATCATTTTAACATCAAGGTTTTTCAAAAATTAATCAATGACAGTAATGGAAACTACACCAAATATATCATAATGCCAACCAATTTACTTGGAGCATCGGAAATTATAGAAACCCTACCAGTAGACGAGGTGTTTATATTGGATCAAACAAATGCCGAATTGAAATCTTTTCCTGCGGTATACCAAAATCACTTGAAAGATATTTACAATGGCTTACAAAAAGGAAAGTCAAAGTTAAACAAATACGAAAAGCTAATTATGATTTTTCCGGGATTTAGGGAGCCCGTAGGTATGAAAATTGGATTCGAAAATTTTTGCAAAGACTTCGGATTTGACTATAAAGTCATTACTGAATTCAAAAACAGGGAAATAAAAAAGGGGGAAGTATATGTTATTCCAAACGATCGGGATTTGGTTCAAGTGATTGAAAGGGCAATGCTTCAAGACCTAAAACTTGGTAGTGATTTTGGTATCATTTCCTACAATGAAACCCCTCTGAAAAAGATTGTTGGCAATGGAATTACCACAATTTCGACAGATTTTCAAGCTATGGGAAAAATTCTAGCCCAAATGATTCTGAAAGGAAAAAAGGAGCAAATAGAAAATAAAAGCACTTTGATTATTCGCCACTCTTTATAAAAATTATGAATATGATGTTGGCGATGGATGGGAGCGCTAAATTGATATACAGAAAGTGTTTTCAAAAATTGAATGCTCCTCAATATAAATCGAAAAACCCCGTTTCAAATGAATGAAACGGGGTTTGAAAATTAAAGTATTTTATTTAAGACTCTCTTGGAGGTCTTGGCAAAAGTGCTTTTCTTGACACTTTCTCTTTACGAGTTTTTGGATCTAAACCTAAGTATTTAATCATAAAAACATCACCCATATTTACAACATCGGCAACATTTTCTGTTCTTTCCCAAGCCAGTTCAGAAACGTGAAGTAATACTTCATTTCCTGGAGCGTCAAGGTATTCAACAACTGCACCAAAGTCAAGCATTTTGATTACTTTAACTTCATAAGCTTCGCCCATTTGCGGTTTGAAAGTAATAGATTGAATTTTTGCTAATACAGCCTCAATTCCAGCTGGATCTGTACCAAGAATTTCAATAACTCCTTGTTCGTTCACTTCATTGATTACGATAGTGGTTCCAGTAGCTTTTTGTAATTCTTGAATTACTTTTCCGCCAGGTCCAATTAAAGCACCAATAAATTGACCAGGAATAGTTCTGGTGATAATTTTTGGAGCATACGTTTTAACATCTGCTTTTGGAGATGCTAAAGTATCCGTTAGAATCCCAAGAATATGCAAACGACCATCTCTAGCTTGAGCCAAAGCAGCTTCCATAATTTCGTATTTCAAACCATCTATTTTGATGTCCATTTGACAAGCGGTAATTCCTTCTGTAGTTCCAGTTACTTTAAAGTCCATATCTCCCAAGTGATCTTCATCACCTAAAATGTCTGATAAAACTGCGAAACGCTCCCCGTCAGTGATCAATCCCATGGCAATTCCAGAAACTGGACGTATCATTTGAATACCTGCATCCATTAATGATAATGTTCCAGCACAAACAGTAGCCATTGAAGACGAACCATTCGATTCCAATACTTCAGAAACCACACGAATCGTGTAAGGACAATCAGCAGGAATCATATTTTTCAACGCTCTTTGCGCCAAGTTTCCATGACCTACTTCTCTTCTTGAAGTTCCTCTTAATGGACGAGCTTCTCCTGTTGAAAATGGTGGAAAGTTGTAGTGCAAATAGAATTTTTCTTCTCCTTGTTCAGATGGGGAATCAATTTGGTTGGCTTCTCTTGAAGTTCCTAAAGTGGCTGTTGCCAATGCTTGAGTTTCTCCACGAGTAAACAATGCAGATCCGTGAACAGATGGTAAATAATCTACTTCACACCAAATTGGTCTGATTTCTGTAGTTTTTCTTCCGTCTAAACGTGTTCCTAAATCTAGAGTTACATTACGAACGGCTTCTTTGTTGGTTTTGTAAAAGTATTTAGAAACTAAATCGCCATCAACTGCCAATTCTTCTTCTGTAAACAACGCTTTAACTTCGTCTTTAACTTCTGCAAATGCTGCTGTACGCTCTTGTTTAGAAGAACCTTTACTTGCAATTGCATATATTTTATCGTAAGCTGCCGCTTTTACTTTAGCGTAAATAGTATCGTCTGTTCTTTCAGTTTCGTATGTACGAACTTCTTTTTTTCCAAAAGCAGCTTGCAAGCGTTCTTGTGCTGCAATTTGGTTTTTAATGTGTTTGTGAGCAAATTTAATGGCTTCTACCATTTCAGCTTCTGAAATTTCTTTCATTTCACCTTCTACCATTGCGATAGAATCGGTTGAAGCTCCAATCATCATATCAATATCTGATAATTCTAATTGGGCGCGACTTGGATTGATGATAAATTTACCATCAATTCTTCCAACTCTCGCTTCAGAAATTAAAGTTTCAAATGGAATGTCAGATAAAGCTAATGCCGCTGATGCTGCTAAACCTGCTAATGCATCAGGCATAACTTCGTCATCGTGAGACATTAATTGAATCATCACTTGCACTTCTGCGTGATAATCATCTGGGAAAAGCGGACGCAAAACACGGTCAACTAATCTCATGGTTAGCACTTCGTTGTCACTTGGGCGTGCTTCTCTTTTGAAAAATCCTCCAGGAAAACGACCTGCGGCTGCAAATTTTTCACGATAATCTACCGTAAGGGGTAGAAAATCGATACCTGGACTCGCCTTTCTTGAGGACACTACTGTTCCTAAGATTACAGTTTTTCCAATTCTTACTACTACAGCACCGTCCGCTTGTTTCGCTAAACGTCCTGTTTCGATTGTGATGCTTCTTCCATCACCTAAATCGATACTTTCTACAAATAATTGTGGAATCATAATTTTAATTTTTTAAGTTAAACAGGGGTATTAGTTGTGTTGTTGTTGCGTAGTTAATGCCTAAAACCCAATGAAAAACCAAACTTTTTTTAGTTTAAAAAAAAAGCCCTGTCAGGGTTTAAAACCCTGACAGGGCTATATGAAAAAAGAGGCACTTTCGCACCTCTTTACTATTGATTATTTTCTGATATTCAATACTTTGATAATCTCACGGTACCTGTTGATTTCTGTTTTCTTCAAGTAATCCAACAAACTTCTTCTTTTACCTACTAGCAATACTAAAGAACGCTCTGTGTTATAATCGTGGCGATTTTTTTTCAAATGCTCTGTTAGGTGGCTAATTCTGAAAGTGAACAAAGCGATTTGAGCTTCTGCCTTTCCTGTGTTTGTTTTTTCTCCGTGTTTGGCGAAGATTTCTTCTTTAACTTCTTTTGTTAAATACATTCCAATATTATTTAAATGATTATTATGTATGTTGTGCATCTATTGCAAAACGTGTGCAAAGGTAGAAAATAATTGTGAATTATGTATTATATGTTTATAATTATTTTAGTTTGCACTTTCTCCCCAATCTCCTTTGGGAAATAAATTAATGGGAAATGAAATTGGATTTTCGTTTGAAATTAATGGGACGAGGTATTTGATTGAAAATGTTGAATAGTTATTGTTTTGTGAAATTTTCTCAAATTTTAATATTTGTGAATATTTTATAGTTACATTTGTCTATGATTTGAGATTTTTTCTCAAAATAAAAAAAAATAAAGTTATGTTATTAGAATTCACAGTCGGGAATTTTTTATCATTTAAAGACAAAAAAACCTTTAGTTTAGAAGCAGGAAGTATTTCTGAACTTAAAGAAAACGTAGTGAAAGAAGAGAAGTACAAAGTCCTTCGTTCAGCAGTAATTTATGGTGCTAATTCAAGTGGTAAGAGTAATTTTATCAAGGCATTGGAGTTTATGGTTGAGACAGTTAAGAACTCTTCAAAATTAAATTCTACCGATGAATTAAAAACTAAACCTTTTTTATTGAATACCGGGACCCAAAATTCACCATCTTATTTTGAGATTTTATTTACTCGATTGGGAAAACGTTTCAGGTATGGTTTTGAATTAGATAATGATAAGGTTCATAATGAATGGCTTTATATTTTAAATAAAAATTCGACAAATGAAGTTTTGTATTTTATTAGAAATATTAACGGAATTGGTGTTTCAGATGTTTTTGAAGAAGCAAAAGGATTCGTTGAAAATACAAGAGAAAATGGATTGTTTTTGTCGTTGTTAGACCAATTAAATATTGAGATTGCAAAAATAGTGATGAGAAATTTTTCTTTTACAAATGTGAAGTCAGGTTTAAATCACGAAAGCTCCATCTCCATGACTTCTGTTATTCATACAGATAATTATTACGAAAATAAAATTGACAGTTTTATTGCTACATTAGATTTGGGATTTAATAAATTTATTATTGATCCTGATTCGAATAAAAATTTTAAAAATAGAATTAAAACACTTCATAATGTTTATGATGATAAAGGTGTTAAAGTTTCTGAGTATGAGTTTAAATTATTAGATCAAGAATCATCAGGTACTAATAAAATTTTTGATTTATCGGGCTATATTATATTTACATTAAAGTTAGGATTGCTTTTAATTATTGATGAATTAGATTCAAAATTACATCCTATTTTAACTCAAGAAATTATCAAATTATTCAATAATCCTGAAACGAATCCTAATAATGCCCAATTAATTTTTACAACTCACGATACTAATTTATTAGGAGCTAATCTTTTTAGAAGAGATCAAATTTGGTTTACCGAAAAAGATGATTTTGAAGCGACTGATATGTATTCTTTATTAGAGTTTAAAGATGAAGACGGAAATACAATTCGAAAAGACAGGAGTTTTGAGAAAGATTATATAAGAGGTCGTTATGGTGCTATTCCGTATATTTCAAACTTTCAAGAAGTATAGTTATGGCAAATATCATAAAAATTGATAATGCCGTTTTAAAACGTACTGTAAGAGTAGAAAAGAAGCGTAAGGAACGTACAAAAGAAGTTCGTGTTTACTTTTTAATTGTTTGCGAAGGAGAACAAACTGAGCCTAATTATTTCAAGTCTTTTAAAACAAATGTCAAGTCATTTGTTTACACGATTGATACTTTGGGAGAAGGTTCTAATACTAAAGATTTAGTGAAGCGAACTATAAAAGCAAGGGATAATTCAAGTCAAGAATACGATAGTATTTGGGTAGTATTTGATAAAGATAGTTTTAGTCCAAATAATTTTAATGGAGCAATTCAATTGGCTGAGAATAATGATATAAAAGTTGGTTGGTCAAACGAAGCTTTTGAATTATGGTATTTGTTGCATTTTCAATATAGAAATACTTCAATGTCAAGAGATGACTTTAAAAATGCAATTGAAGATGAAATAAATGCCAAAATTGCTGCTCAATCAAAAAGTAAAAAACCTAAAAAATTTGAATACAAAAAGAATAGTGATGAAATGTATTCCATTTTAGAAAAGTATGGAAATCAAAAACAAGCCATAACTTATGCCGAAAAGTTGATTTTAAATCATAATTGCAATAATTATGCAATCCACAATCCTTGTACCAGAGTTCATTTATTAGTTGAAGAACTAAATGGCGATTCTGAAGAATTGAACAATCAAATCAAACAAAGAAGCG
>JBIKPM010000048.1:0-10579 GCA_044357435.1 Flavobacterium sp.
AACCCAGGAACAAACCCACATTATCAATGGTATAAAAACGGAATTGCAGTTGGAACTGATAGCCCAACATATTCTGATAGCAGCTTATCAAATGGAAACTCCGTATACGTTGAATTAAGATCTGGACTATGTAATGCTTATAGTACTAGTAATACTTTTACTGCTGTAGTTAATCCTTTACCTATTGTCACTTCACCAGCATCTATATGTAAAGGGTTTACCAAAACATTATCTCCAACTACAGGAGGGACCTGGATAAGTAATAACCCTGCAATTGCTACGGTTACCAATGCTGGAGCAGTAACAGGCGTAATAGCTGGTACAACCACTTTTAAATTCACAATTTCTACAACAGGATGTAGTAGTACTACTTCTGCAGTTACTATATATAATTTACCAGTAGTTACAGCACCTTCTGAAATTTGTATTAATGAAACAAAAGTACTTTCCCCTACCACAGGAGGCGTATGGACAAGTAGTAACATGTCTGTTGCCACTGTTACAAATGCAGGTGTGATTACAGGAAAAACTGTTGGAACTACAACATTTACTTTTACAGATTCTACTTCTGGATGTAGTAGTACAACTACTTCAGTTAGTGCACTAGCATTACCTGTGATTACTTCGGTTCTTGCGTCACCTACAACACTATGTAGCGGAGACCAAAGTAGTTTAGATGCCATTGTACAAGGAGCAACAAACACCAAATCAACTATTGTAAATTATGATTTCAATTCTGGAACTTCATATAGTACTTTAGTTTCAAATGCAATAACGGGAATTACTAGCACAGCTAGTGGAACTAGTAGTTTTTCAATTACTCCAACAGGAACAGCAACATCAGCTGGTGCATTTACAACTAACAGTACCGCTGGTAAATCTCTATATCTCGAAATAAACAAGCCTACTACATTTAGCTTAGGAGGTACTGATTTATCTAACTACACTACTTTTTATGTATATTTCCAAGCCAATAGAGAAACATCTTCTAAAACCAAAACTATAACTGTAACTTATAGCAAAAATGGCGGTGACTGGTCCACTGCTGATACTGTAACTTTGACCAAAAACAATACTTGGTACACAGGAACTATTACATTACCTAGTGGAGCAAGTAATCCTAACTCATTAGATATCGCTTTAACCTCTGAGGGTACTAGTTCAGAAAAAGTTAAAATTGATAATTTTCAAGTTGAAGCAACAAAATTGGGGGCTACATTTTTATATTCTTGGACAGCTTCCCCAGCTGCAACAGCAGGCCTTCCAGAAAATGCAGAAATACCTTCAGTAAGTAATAAAAGCATCCCTGTAAATCCTACTGTAACAACTGTATACACACTAACTGCAACAAATAGCAATGGTTGTCAAGCAACGAAAAACGTTACTGTAGCAGTTTATCCAGACCCTGATCTCAGAATTGCAGTAAATTTTTGTTATGGTATAAATAATGTCGAAGTAAAGGCTATTTCTAACAATGGTGTAGCACTTACCTTTTTATGGAATACTGGAGCAACAACACAATCCATTTTTATTGATACTGCTCAAACAGTTCAAGTTATAGCAACTACATCTCAGGGCTGTGAGTACGTGAAAACTATAAGTATTGCAGAAGAATTAATTACTAATGGGAATTTTTCAGATGGAAATACAGGTTTTTCAAGTGACTATGCCTATAAAGAAGATTTACCTGGACTAGTACCCGCGGGTAAAGGAGAATTATACGACGATTCAGGAAACAATGGATATTCAATTACTACAAATGGGCAAAATGTCCATATTAATTTTTGGGGGAAAGATCATACTAATAACTCAACAGGTTCTAGGAATTTTATGACTGTAAACGGTCATGGATCTACATTACAAATTTGGAAACAAACAGTTGCAACAATTCCAGGAAATATATATTATTTTTCTGCTTATGCCATGAGTATAAATTCTGCAGGTAATTATGCAGAATTGAGATTTAGTGTAAATGGCACCCAAGTAGGTACCAAAGCAACCCTAGCTGCACACGCAAATACAAATAACGATTCAGACGATAATTGGACACGATTTTATGGAACTTGGACGGCTCCCGCAGGAGTTTATTTAGCAGATGTTGAAATTGTAAATTTAGTAAGCTTCCTTAATGGTAATGATTTTGCAATAGATGATATTTCCTTCGGAACCTTTTCTCCTTTTTTATACCTATCCTCGAGTGCTGGTACAGATGGTCAGACAGTATGTAAAGGATCTGCTATAGCAGACATCACCTATTCCGTGGGCCATGGAATCACTGCCCCAATTGTAACAGGACTTCCTGCAGGAATTTCAAATTCATATAATGGTTTTACACTTTCGTTTAGTGGAACACCAACTGTTGCTCCTGGCACTTATAATTATACAATAACCACTACTGGTACTTGTGGCGCTCCACTAGTTACAATCGGTTTTATAAAAGTTGACGACGCTGCCGAAGTAGATGCTGGCCCTGATATTACAATCTGTTCCTCAACAGCTTTTGTAAATATGAACGCCACATTAGGTGGTGGTGCAAGCTCAGGAAGTTGGAGTGGTGGAACGGGTACTTTTAGTAATAATTTACCATATGCAAAATATACTTTAGGAGCTGGAGATTCAGGCACTGTTATATTAATGTATACAACAAACGACCCATCTGGACCTTGCCCTTCAGTTTCTGACACCCTAAAACTTATAATTATTCCATTTATAGCTTCCAATGCAGGCACTGTAACCACAAGTTCAAATTGTTCCAACACTACAATAACTTTAGGTGCAAATGGAACAATAGGCCAATGGGCAGTTACATCAGGGCAAACAGCAAGCACTTATAGTTTTTCAAATTCAACAAGTCCAACTTCTACTTTTACAGGTGAAAGTGGCGAGACCTATACTTTGTCTTGGACAGTCCAGAACACATTACCTTGTTTGCCATCAACTTCTACTGTTTCATTCACCTTTGCTAATTGTTTAAATATTTGTTTTGACGGAGTAGATGATAATGTAAAATATACTAATAATTTTAACCTGAATAGCTCTTTCAGTTTTGAAATTTGGGCTAAACCAAATGCAATTAATGGGTTTGATAAAACTTTACTTTCTAAAAAAGATGTAAATAATTTGAATATTGGTTATGATTTAAGATTAGTAAATAATACTATTTCATTTTATTCTAATAATTCTAAAGTTGTCTCAGCAAGTGGCATAAACAGTAATAGATGGTATCATATAGCGGTTACCTTTAATGGAAGTACTTATAAATTATATTTTGATGGCATCGAAATGAACTCTGCTATTGGCACAGTACCCACTACTAATACTGCGAATTTTTTAATAGGAGCGATGTTTAATTCATTAGGTAATCCTGTAAAGTATTATGAGGGATGGCTAGATGAGTTACGCATTTGGAATGTTGCTTTAACAAAAGAACAAATACGTCAAATGATGAATCAAGAAATTGAAAAAAATGAGGTAAATGTACAAGGATCTATTATCCCATTAACTATAGATGGTTTGGTTTGGACTAATTTATCTGGCTATTACCAAATGAATCAAGGCACATCTGATGTTGCTAATGGCAATTTAAATGAAACAGGTTTTATCTCTGGCAGATTACTTAATATGACTCAATCACAAGAACAAACGGCACCATTGCCATATACGACAAGAGTTAATAATCAAGATTGGACAACTGACAACACCTGGACTAATTATCCTGTATGGAATTATCCTAATAGCCTAGGAGTTAATGGTGATCCAATAGATTGGAATATTGTGAAATTATCTCATAACATCAATTCTGGAGACAAAGACATTACTTTACTAGGACTACTTTCAGATACGGGTACATTATCAATGAAAGACCCCCAAACTACCACTCCAATAGAAAGCAATGATGGTCAGAATTTATGGATAACCCATTATTTAAAATTAAATGGTTCAATCGATTTAGTTGGAGAATCTCAGTTAATCCAAAAAAGATATACTTCAACACAAGTCAATGAAAGTGTTTTAGATGCAACAAGCACAGGCTATATTGAACGTGATCAACAAGTCAAAAAAAATAGTTTTAATTACAATTATTGGTCATCACCTGTATGTACTCGTGGCGGAACAAATAATTCACCATACTCAATTTCAAGTATTTTGAAAGATGGAACAGACTCCTCAAATCCTAAAACTATTATGTTTGGCGATGGTCCATATTTTGCCGATGGCCCTTCAAGCCCTATTAAAATTAGTAATAGATGGATTTGGGCTTATAATAAATCAATACTCGAGTCAGATACTGAATTAGATAAATATTTCAAGTGGGAATATAAAGGAAGTACCGGACAATTAAAAGTTGGTGAAGGCTTTACAATGAAAGGAACAGGTGGGTCTGCTGCAATTGGCGCAACACAAAATTATGTTTTTGTTGGAAAGCCCAACAATGGAGATGTATTGCTACCATTACCTTTGGCTCAAAGTTATTTAGTTGGGAATCCCTACCCTTCTGCAATTGATGCTAATGAATTTATTTTAGATAATTTAGCAGGTAGAGCGGGTGTGAATGTTTTTAATGGAGCGCTATATTTTTGGGATCATTTTGGAGTTTCAAACAGCCACATTCTAAATGAATACCAAGGAGGATACGCTACTTATAACTTAATTGGAGGAGTAACCGCAATTAACAACAGTGTATTAACATTGAATGACGAATCCAAAGGAAACAATAGACCAAAACAATTCATACCTATTGGTCAAGGTTTTTTTGTAGATGCTTTTCTTGACCCTAGTTTATCTAATTTAACAACAGTTAGTGGAGGCACATTAATTTTCAAAAACAGCCAACGTTCATTTGCTAAAGAGAGTCCTGCAAATTCCAACTTTATGAGAACCAGTGGAACTATGAAAACTCAAACAATCACAACTGATATCAAACCAAAAATACGACTAGGATTTGACTCATCAATTGGAACACATCGACAATTGTTAGTTGGGTCTGACCCTAATGCAACCAATTCCTTTGATCTAGGTTTTGATGCCCCAATGTTTGACACTAACGAAAATGACATGTACTGGTTAATAAGTGATCGTCAATTTGTAATACAAGGAGTACCTGATTTTAATGAAAACCAGATAATACCCCTAGGTATTGTTACTGCAATAGCTGGTGAAGTAACCATAAAAATTGATGAATTAGAAAACATACCTTCTAATACAAACATCTATTTATATGATAATCAAAAAGATGTTTACCATGATTTGATAAACAGTGATTTCAAAATTACATTACTAATTGGCAGCTTCAACAATCGTTTTTCATTAAGGTTTGAAAAAAAGGAAACCCTCAGTATAGAAGAAAAAGATTTTAATACTGGAATTATAGTATTTTATTCTAACCAAACGTTAAACATAAACAACTATAATCTAGATTCCACAGTAAAAACGGTCACTCTTTTCAATATATTAGGCCAAAAAATCGAAAATTGTAATGTTGCTAATAGAGAACAAACTAACATACGTATTCCTATTAAAAACTTAAGTGCCGGAACATACATTGCGAAAATTAAAACCTCTAATGGTAATACAAGTAAAAAATTTATCATCAACTAAACTATACTGTTTGTAAACAGAAAACGCCTCGAAATTTCGAGGCATTTTTTGTTTCAATATAAAAAATTATTCCAATGCCGCCTTCAATCCTTCAAAATCAAGCAAAACCTGTTCGCCAGAAAGCAAGTTTTTCAAGGCAAATTTCCCTTCGTTCATTTCGGTTTCGCCAACGATAACAGCAAACGGAATTCCACGTTTATCGGCATGTTGAAACTGTTTTCCCACCTTAACATTATCCGGATATAATTCTACTTTTATTCCAAAACTTCTCAATTTCGCAATCGCTTTCATCGCATAAAACGCTTCCTTTTCGCCATAATTAATAAACAAGGCTTTTGACGTCGAAGTCACAGTTTCCGGGAATAAATTCAATTCTTCGATAACCAAATAAATCCGGTCTAAACCAAAAGAGATTCCCACACCACTCATGTCTTTCAACCCGAAAATCCCGGTCAAATCATCATATCTTCCCCCACCGCCAATAGAACCCATGGCAACTTTTTTTGGTGGTGCCACTTCAAAAATAGCGCCTGTATAATAATTCAAGCCGCGAGCTAAAGTTACATCCAAATCCAAAATGGCTTTATTCAAACCAAGATTATTTACATTATCACAAATAAACTGTAACTCTTTAACACCTTTCATTCCTTCTTCAGAAGTAGCCAATAAGACGGAAAGCTTATTTATTTTCTCCAAAATAGTTCCTGCAAAATGAAATAAAGGTTGCACTTTTTCGATGGCCGATTCCGTAATTCCTTTTTCGATCATTTCTTTTTTGACACCGTCCTCGCCTATTTTGTCGAGTTTGTCCAAGGCTACCGTAAAATCGATTAATTTGTCTTTTGCCCCAATCACTTCGGCTATTCCCGAAAGTATTTTACGGTTATTGATTTTAATCGTCACCCCTTGCAACCCCAATTCCGTAAAAACCGAATCGTATAGTTGCACTAATTCTACTTCTTGCCACAAGGATTTGGAACCCACCACATCGGCATCACATTGAAAAAACTCCCTGAAACGCCCTTTTTGTGGGCGATCGGCACGCCAAACGGGTTGGATTTGATACCGCTTAAACGGAAACTCAATTTCGTTTTGGTGTTGTACAACATATCTTGCAAAAGGAACGGTCAAATCGTAACGCAAGGCTTTCTCGGAAATACATGAAATCAATTTATTACTTTCTTTATTTTGTAATACTAAAGTATCAGCCTTCGCCAAATAATCACCAGAATTCAAAATTTTAAAAATCAAACGGTCCCCTTCTTCCCCGTATTTCCCCATCAAGGTTTCGGAGTTTTCGAATGAAGGTGTTTCAATCGGTTGGAAACCAAATTTTTCAAAATTGCTTTTTATAATCGATATAATATAATGACGTTTTGCCACCTCAGCCGGTGAAAAATCTCTTGTCCCTTTTGGAATGCTTGGTTTTTGAGCCATTTTTTAAAGTTAGAAGTTAAAAGCAGGAAGATGGTAGTTGGAAGTGTAAAGATAAAACCGGGAAGCAATATTACTTCTGACTTCTAACTTCTGACTTCTAACTTCCTTTTCGCTCTGCAAATATCCTGTTTTTATAATAAATATCCCATCATCTAAAACAAACTTGTAACAAAAATTGTAATTTCGTATCAAATAGCCACTATGTTTAAACTTTTTCGAGAAAACGTTAGAATTGCAATAGGCTCCATAAGGACACAATTGTTGCGTACTATTCTTACCGTCTTAATTATTGCTATTGGAATCACCGCTTTAGTTGGCATTCTGACGGTTGTTTCGGCATTAGAAAACACCATTTCAACAAAATTTGCATCAATGGGTGCGAATACGTTCAACATAAATCAATATGAGAGCACCATTCGGCGACATGGTGAGCAGACAAGAGAAATCATAAATCCCATTATTTCCTATCCTGAAGCAATGGCTTTCAAAAACAAATATAAATATCCACTTACGACAACTTCTATTTCTTTTATGGCAAATTCTAAAGCCGAAATTAAATATGAATCCACCAAAACCGACCCAGAAAACACCGTCGTTGGAGTTGACGAATATTTTATGGCCAACTCTGGTTTAGAAACCAGTTCAGGAAGAAATTTTACTTCTTTTGACATCCAAAACAATACCTATAATTGCATTGTGGGTTCGGATTTTGAAAAAGGATTACTGAAAAATGTAACCCCAATAGACAAGGTCATTTCGATTCGTGGAGCCAAATTTAAGGTTATTGGAGTACTAAAAGAAAAAGGCTCCACCTTTGGAAACAATCAGGATTTAAGAGTATTAATCCCCATCCAGGTGGCTCGTTCCCTATTTACAGCCCCTAATATAAATTACACGATGAGCATAATGGTTGCCCAGAAAGAAATACTGGATCAAGCCATTGATAATGCTACTGGAACGATGCGAAGGGTTCGTAAATTGAATCCAGTAAAAGCCAATAATTTTGCCGTCGTTCGAAGCGATGATTTAATCAACAAAATACTGGGAATAACCCAATATCTTGGCATAGCCTCCTGGATCATTGGGATTATCACGGTACTTGGTTCGTCTATTGCTTTGATGAACATCATGATCGTTTCGGTTACAGAACGTACTCGTGAAATTGGGGTTAGAAAAGCATTGGGAGCCAAAAAAAGCACTATTGCCTTCCAATTTTTTATAGAAACATTGCTCATTGGACAATTAGGAGGCATTATCGGAATTATTTTTGGAATTGGGATAGGTTATACTATTGCAACAGCTATAAATTTTGTCTTTGTAATTCCTTGGGGGGCAATATTGGCAGCCTTCACTACCAGTTTTGCCGTGGCTATTTTTTCGGGTTTGTATCCTGCCATAAAGGCGGCATTGCTTGACCCCATTGAAGCGCTTCGATACGAGTAGAATTCAGATAGCAGGTCACAGATGGCAGGTTGCAGAAAGTAAAACTTAGATTACAGAATCACTAAATAATTTAACTTTTCAAACAACAACGATGAGATTTCAAGACCTATTGGCTTATAAAAAATCATTTGAATTGGGAATGTCTATTTTTCATATTTCAAAGGCCTTCCCAATCGAGGAAAATATTCATTAACCGATCAGATTAGGCGTTCTTCAAGAAGTGTTTCGGTAAATATTGCCGAAGCTACAAGAAAAAGAAGATATGTTAATCATTTTATTTCCAAACTTACAGATAGTGATGCCGAAAACTCTGAAACCCAGTCTTGGTTAGAATATACACTAGCATGTAACTATATAAATCAAGAAACTTTTGATAGTTTAACATTAAAAAGTCTAGAAGTGGGAAAATTATTAAATTAAATGATGAATAATCCTGATAAATTTAGTTGAATATAAATGTGTTACCTTTTATCTTCTGCCACCTGAAGTCTGCTATATGAGTTCTGCCATCTGAAAACTGCTACCTAAATTCCGCCTTAATCATCCGATTGTTCCCATAAATATCTTTCCGCAATTCAATGTTTATAAAATTCATTTTTTCGAGTAGTTCAACCATTTCTTTCCCTAGATATTGATTGATTTCGAAGAATAATTTTCCGTTATTACGAAGATTTTTTTGAGCCAGTTCGGCAATTTTTCTATAAAAAAGCAGGGCGTCATTATCTTCAACAAACAAAGCCAAATGAGGTTCATTATCCAAAACATTTTTCTTGATTTCTTTTTTCTCCAACTCCCGAACGTATGGCGGATTGGAAACGATAATGTCGAATTGCTGTTCTAAATCTTCCGTTTCAAGAATGTTTTTTTTTAGAAAAGTAATATTAACCTCATTGATATTTGCGTTTTTTTGGGCTGTGACCAAAGCCTTTTCAGAAACATCAATAGCAAAAACTTGTGTATTCGGAATGTTTTTGGCCAAAGCAATCGCGATACAACCACTTCCCGTTCCAATGTCCAGAATTTTAAGCCCTTGGGTCTTGGGTCTTGGGTCTTGGGTCGTAATGACCCATTCTACCAATTCTTCGGTTTCTGGTCTTGGAATCAGAACGGAGGAATTCACCTCAAAATCCAGTCCGTAAAAACTAGTTTTTTCCAACAGATACTGAATCGGAATTTCTTGTTTCAATTGCTCCAAAATCGAATTCCAAATCTGGATTTCTTCCTCAGAAAAAATTAAATCAGGATTCAGGGCCAAATCAATTCTTTTCAATTGTCGTTTCTCTTCCAAAATCAAATAGAAAAAACTCTCCGCTTCGCCAATATCGTAAATTAGGGAAAGTGCTTGAATAAATTGAGTTCTGTAATCTTTAATTTTCATTGATGTAATTCGTTTTTCTTTAATAAAATCAAAATCCCAACAACTTCGTCAAAGTTCTGAACTTTGATAAAGTTTGTTTAATGCAAATCCTTCAACATCCACACTGGACAAGAAGTATGACCTGTACTTCCCATTGGCGAACAAATAAATTCAAAACCTACTTTTTTGTAAAGTTTTTGGGCATCGTGCATAAAATGCATTGTTTCCAAGTAACATTTTTCGAAACCAAAGTCTTTGGCAGCTTGCAAACAGTTGTACATCATTTGACTTCCAATCCCTAAACCGCGGGCTTCTGGAAGGAAATACATTTTTTGTAATTCACAAATGGTTTCGGCTTCGTTTTCCAATGCTGCGATTCCGGCCCCTCCGATGACATTACCGTTATGTTCGACCACAAAATACGCTGATTTTGTCTTATTGTATGCCTCAAACATCAAATCCAAATACGGGTCAGCATAAGCAGTTCCCACTTTTGGAATATTCAATTCGTCAAAGACAGCCCGTATTATTTTGGCAACAGCAGGATTGTCCTTTTTTTCAATTTTTCTGATGCTCCAGCTTTCCATTTTCAAGTGTCGGTTTAAAATACAAAAATAGATATTGTTTAGTGGAATAATCCACAGATTCAAAACAAAATCCTAAATACAAAAATCATTACTTTTGTACTCGTGAAACTACATGAAAAATACATAAATCGCTGCATCGAATTGGCCAAAAATGGTT
>JBIKPM010000049.1:0-10570 GCA_044357435.1 Flavobacterium sp.
GTTGATTGCTTTTGCCGGATTTGGCTATTGGGTTTTCATTGATGCCAACATTGCTTTCAATGTTTTTACGGCGGTATTAATCGTGGCTTGTCCTTGTGCTCTGGCATTGACGGCCCCTTTTACAATGGGAAATGTGCTGCGAATTTTAGGTAAAAAGAAATTTTATCTCAAAAATGCCTTGGTCATAGAACAATTGGCCAAAGTCGATACCATAGTTTTTGACAAAACAGGCACGATTACCACCAACAAAAAATCAAATATTTCCTACGAATCCTCCCTAAACCCCTCCAAAGGAGGGGAGTTAAAAGCGGCAATCAACGATGAAAATATAATATTGATAAAAGGCGCTCTTCGTGGATCAAACCATCCGTTGAGTAGAATGTTATATGACTTTTTACCAGAGGTTAAAAGATTAAAAATCAATGATTTTGAAGAGATTGCAGGGAAAGGAATTCAAACCAATATTGAAGGGAACCAAGTTCAAATAGGTTCAGCTTCTTTCGTTGGGAAGTTGGAAGAAAGTAACATTCAACAAACGTCTGTCCACATCAAAATTAATGAAGTGTATTTAGGAAAATATATTTTTAATAATCAGTATAGGGAAGGCTTGGCGGAACTTTTCGAGAAATTAAGTCATAAGTATCGTATAAAGGTCTTGTCCGGCGACAATGAAGGAGAGCGAGCCACTTTGGAAGATATTTTGCCCAAAGGAACCGAATTAGTCTTTAATCAAAAGCCAGAACAAAAACTGGAATTCATTAAGAAGCTGCAACAAGAAGGCAAGAACGTGATGATGGTAGGTGATGGTCTCAACGATGCCGGAGCTTTGGCACAAAGTAACATTGGAATTTCGATTTCGGAAAACGTCAATGTTTTTTCACCGGCTTGCGATGCAATTCTTGATGCAGAAGAGTTCAAAAAACTAAATTATTTTTTAAAACTCTCCAAAAAAGCCATTACAACCATAAAAATGAGCTTTGCATTATCACTTTTATATAATGTTGTAGGATTATCATATGCCATTACAGGAAACCTAAAGCCATTGGTGGCGGCAATCATAATGCCTTTAAGCACAGTTACTATCGTCAGCTTTGTAACCTTGTTGAGTAATTTTTATGCCAGAAGATTAAAGTAATTAAAATGAACTTTAAATTCTTTTCTTGGGTTACATTTAACAAATAATGTAAATATGATAAATGTCATATTTTGAAAAAACACAATAAAGTATTTTTGTTCACATAATCTTACAACATGAGTGTCATATATTTACTTATTTCCATCAGTATAGTGGTTGCCATTGTCTTTTTTATTGCTTTTATAATGGCAGTGAAGAAAGGGCAATACGATGATGATTACACTCCTTCTGTCAGAATGCTTTTTGATGATGAATTAATTAATTCTAAAGTTGAAAAGCCTAAAGTCAAAAACTCAAAGACTTTGTGATACTTGACGAATTTATTGAACCTAAAACCTTTTAAACCAATTAACAAATAACTATTTATGGAAATGCAGCAGTTTTATTATGACAACAAAATTGTAAAGAAATTCATTTACGCAACCATCGTTTTTGGTGTTGTGGGAATGTTGGTAGGGCTTATTCTGGCCACGATGTTTCTTTTCCCCAATATGACCGACGGAATTTCGTGGTTGAGTTTTGGCAGATTGAGACCTTTACATACCAATGCGGTAATTTTTGCCTTTGTGGGAAATGCCATGTTTGCGGGAATTTATTATTCGTTACAGCGATTGTTAAAAGCCAGGATGTTCAGTGATTTTTTGAGTAATTTGAACTTTTGGGGTTGGCAATTGATTATCGTTGCAGCAGCGATTTCGTTACCGTTGGGTTATAGCACATCTAAGGAATATGCCGAATTAGAATGGCCAATTGACATTGCCATTGCTTTAATCTGGGTTGCTTTTGGTGTTAACATGATTGGTACAATTCTAAAACGAAGAGAGCGTCATTTATACGTTGCCATTTGGTTTTACATTGCCACTTTCGTTACTGTTGCCGTGTTGCATATTTTTAATAGTTTGGCATTGCCGGTTAGCGGAATGAAAAGTTACTCTGTTTATGCAGGGGTTCAAGATGCCTTGGTGCAATGGTGGTACGGACATAATGCAGTTGCCTTTTTCTTGACCACTCCATTTCTTGGATTGATGTATTACTTTGTTCCAAAGGTGGCCAATCGTCCCGTTTATTCTTATAGATTGTCAATAATTCACTTCTGGTCATTAATATTTTTATACATCTGGGCGGGACCACACCATTTATTGTATTCCGCGTTGCCAACTTGGGCACAAAATTTAGGGGTTGTATTCTCTATTATGTTGATTGCCCCGTCTTGGGGAGGTATGATAAACGGACTTTTAACTTTAAGAGGAGTTTGGGATAAAGTACGTGTAGATCCAGTGTTGAAATTCTTTGTTGTGGCCATCACAGGTTACGGAATGGCCACATTTGAAGGGCCAATGTTGTCCCTGAAAAATGTAAATGCCATTGCACATTTTACGGATTGGATTATTGCCCACGTTCACGTTGGTGCATTGGCATGGAACGGATTTATGGCATTTGGTATTATTTATTGGTTGATACCAAGAATGACTAAAGGGGTTTTATATTCGATTAAATTAGCCAATTTCCACTTTTGGATAGGAACCTTGGGAATTATACTTTACACACTTCCGATGTATGTTGCAGGGTTTACCCAAGCTTCCATGTGGAAACAATTTAATCCTGACGGAACCTTGACTTATGGAAACTTCCTTGAAACGGTAACTCAAATTATGCCAATGTATTGGATGAGAGCCATTGGAGGAACATTATACTTGATAGGAATGTTGGTTTTGGTTTATAATATTATTCAAACGGTTAGAGCAGGTGCTACAATTGAAGATGAATTAGCCGAGGCTCCTGCATTGCAAAAAATTAGCGCAGGTAGAATTCAAGGCGAAAAATACCACGCTTGGTTAGAAAGAAAACCTATCCAATTGACCATTTTTGCTGTTATCGCCATTCTAATTGGTGGAATAGTTCAAATTGTTCCAACTATTATGGTCAAATCCAATATTCCTACTATTGCCAGCGTAAAACCATATTCGCCATTAGAATTACAAGGTAGAGATTTATACATTCGTGAGGGATGTGTGGGTTGTCACTCTCAAATGGTTCGTCCTTTCCGTAGCGAGGTAGAACGTTATGGACCACAATCTAAAGCGGGAGAGTTTGTTTATGATCATCCATTTCTTTGGGGATCAAAACGCACAGGCCCAGATTTGTTGCGAGGCGGGGGAAAATACAATGATAATTGGCATTTCAATCACTTCTGGAATCCACAAAGTATTTCTGCAGGGTCTATTATGCCCGGGTACAAATGGTTGTTTGACAATGAAGCCATGGATAATTCTTCAATCCAAAAGAAAATGCAAGTTATGCAAACTCTTGGAGTTCCTTATTCTGATGTGCAAATTGCAAATGCCCAAAACGATTTGAGAGCACAAGCGATAAAAATAGAGGAAAGTTTGAAATCAGATCCTGACTTTGTAAAAAGTTATAACAATAGCAAGAAAAAAGCAGAGGCCAGAGGAGAAAAATTTGTTTCAATTAACGAAAGAGAAATTGTAGCGCTAATTGCATACATTCAAAGACTTGGAACCGATATAAAAGTAAAAGACAACACTAATAAATAGGGGTCATGTTTGAACAAATAAAACACAATATGGAAACCATCGCAGGAGTAGCGATATATCCAGTACTTTCATTATTGATTTTCTTTGCCTTTTTTGTGGGACTTGGTTTCTGGGTTTTTTCATACAAGAGGGATAAGATTGAGGAAATGAGTCAAATTCCTTTGAATGAAGAATTCTCTCAATATAAAGAATAAGAGTTAGATTACTAATAAAAACAAATAACAATCATTCCAGTTTCGACTCCCTCTCCTTTGGAGAGGGTCGGGGTGAGGAACTAAAAATTTATAAAAAATGAAAAAAATAATCCCGGCATATTTAAGAGTTCTTGTTATTTTCTTTGCGGTTTTTGGTGCAATGGAATATTTCATTGACTCAGGAGAAAAACCTGCGTTTATAAAATTCCCAATGGTTTCACTATTTTTATTTGTGTTTCTGTTCCTTTTAATAGCCATAGAAATAACCATCAGTGCTGTTGATGCCATTACATATGAATTGCTGACTGAGGAACAAAAAGCAAAGTTGGCTGAAGTTTCTTCTGTTGGTTTTAAAGAAAGTCAATGGTTCAAAAACTTGATGGCTGAGTTGACCAAAACAGTGCCGATCGAAAATGAAGGGCAATTATTATTGGACCACGATTATGATGGTATCAAAGAGTTGGACAATAATTTACCGCCTTGGTGGGTTTATTTATTTTACGGTTGTATCCTTTTTGCAGCAGTATATCTTGTTCGTTTTGAAATAATGGGGGCTGATAATCAAGAAATGGAATTGAAAAAAGAGATGGCACAAGCCCAAATTGACATTGCAGAATACAAAAAAACGGCTCCTGATTTAATGGACGAAAAAACGGTTACTTTACTAACGGGTGCAGCAGATTTAGAAGCGGGTAAAGCAATTTTCACCACTAATTGCGTGGCTTGTCACAGGGCTGATGCCGGGGGGCAAATTGGACCAAACTTGACCGATGAACATTGGATTTTGGGCGGAGGAATAAAAAATATTTTTCACACTCTTGTAAATGGAGGACGAGATGGAAAGGGAATGATCTCTTGGAAAGGAACTTTGAAACCTAAAGAAATGCAGGAAGTGGCCAGCTATGTGCTGTCTTTAAAAGGAAGTAATCCAAAAGATCCAAAAGCACCTGAAGGTGAAATTTGGGTAGATCTGGCTGCCCCTAAAACAGCTACCCTAGCAAAGGACAGTATTGCAGTAAAAAAATAAATATTCCAAATAATTATTGCAAAACAATGGTTTCATTTCAAAATCTTTGTCAAGGTTACATTCTTTGGCAAAGATTTTACGATTAAACAAAAATCAATAAAAATGTCAAAATTACAGGACGAAACTTTTAGAGATACCATCGGAACAATAGATTCAGAAGGACATAGAAAATTAATCTTCCCCAAAATGCCCTCTGGTAGATTCTATAACTATCGAAAATGGGTAAGCTACGTTTTGTTGATTGTTCTTATTGCCAATCCTTTTATAAAAATTAACGGCAACCAGTTCATGATGTTTAACGTTTTGGAACGAAGATTCAATGTTTTCGGATTTCCATTTTGGCCACAAGATTTTTATCTCTTTGTAATTTTCATGATTGTTGGTGTTGTTTTCGTTATCCTTTTTACGGTGATTTTCGGGCGCATATTTTGTGGATGGATTTGTCCGCAAACCATATTCCTGGAAATGGTTTTTCGCAGAATTGAATATTGGATTGAAGGCAATCGTGGTGCGCAAATTAGGTTGGAAAAGCAAGAATGGAATGCTGAAAAAATTAGAAAGAAAGGGGTGAAGTGGTTTGTCTTTTTAATGATTTCTTTTTTTATTGCCAATGTTTTTCTCGCTTATCTCATTGGAAGTGATGATTTAATAAAAATGGTCGAAGAAGGACCTGAAAATCATACAAGCACATTAATTTCATTATTGATTTTTACAGGAGTATTTTATTTCATTTTTGCATGGTTCAGGGAACAGGTTTGTATCATTGCCTGTCCCTACGGAAGGTTGCAAGGCGTATTGTTGGATGATAAATCCATAAACGTCGCTTATGATTTTGTACGTGGCGAAAAAGAATTGGGACGGGCCAAATTTAACAAACAAGAAGATAGGGCATCAACAGGCAAAGGGGATTGTGTAGATTGCAAACAATGTGTGCACGTTTGTCCGACAGGAATCGATATTCGTAACGGTACCCAATTAGAATGCGTGAACTGTACGGCTTGCATTGATGAATGTGATGCCATTATGGAAGGTGTTGGTTTGCCAAAAGGACTAATTCGATATGCAACCGAAGATGAAATCGAGAAAAAGTCCAAGTTCAAATTCACTGCCAGAATGAAAGGCTATTCGGCCGTATTGTTTATTTTGATTGGAATATTGATTGGATTATTGTTTTTGCGAACTGATGTCGAAGCGCTTATTTTGAGGTTGCCAGGGCAATTATACCAGCACAAGGGAGATAATATCAGTAATATTTTCACGTTTAAAATTATAAACAAAACCAATAATGATTTCAATGATATCCATTTCAAGTTGGTTGGGATAAAAGGGAGTTTAAAAGTCGTAGGCGAGCAAGATTTAAAAGTGCCAAGGCAGGGAATTACAAGTGGAACTTTGTTTATAGAAATCAATCAATATTTATTGGAAAACGACAAAACAAAATTGGAGATTGATGTTTATGAAGGAAATAAAAAAATTGAAACTAGCTGGACTGGTTTTTTAAGTCCAAGGAGTTTTGATTAAAGCCCCTAACCCCCGAAGGGGTAAAATAGGGGAGTTTTTAAAATAAAAAAATATTTATAAAATGACTATAAAAAATAATGATTCGGATAATTTGAATACTCCAATTGGAGTTTCCCCTTCGGGGGTTAGGAGGCTAAAAATTAATTGGGGAACTGGAGTTGTAATTGCCTTTGCAGTATTTATGACCTTTATTTTATATTTTGTTTTCAGCGTGCAATCCAATTCTAAATACGACAATGAATTGGTTATAGAGGAATACTACAAGCACGATGCAAAATTTGGAGATGAAATGGTTCGAATTCAAAATGCGCACGATTTAGTTCAAAAGCCCGTAATGAAAAATGATTCAGATGGTATTACCATTGTTTTTCCAGCTGTATTTGTCGCAAAAAACATCAAAGGAAAAATCGTTTTTTACAGACCCTCCAACAAGAAATTCGATTTTGACGTTCCCATTTCGCTTTCTGGCTCTTCTTTGAATGTGCCTAAAAAAAGGTTGCTTGGTGGTCGCTGGGAAATCAATATGGAATGGCAATATGAAGGAAAACAATATCTTACCAAAAAAACTATTTATATAAATTAAAAAAGTTAAGGGTTAAAAGTTAAGAGTTAAGATTGTTGTTACTTTACGATTTTTGAATATAATAAATTTTTTACCCATAACCCAACAACTAACACCTAACAATGCTTTACACCGCTTTCATTTTTGGTTTAATCAGCAGTTTTCACTGCATCGGAATGTGCGGCCCAATTGCCATGATGTTGCCTGTGGACAGCCATAATCAGGCCAAGAAAGTCACCCAAATCGTAACCTATCATGTAGGAAGATTGACGGCTTATGCGTTAATTGGACTGGTTTTCGGATTGGTGGGAAAAGGGTTGTTTCTTGCCGGAATGCAACAAAAATTGTCTGTATTTATTGGTGTGGCAATGATTGCAGTTATTTTGATTCCGGAGAAAGCATTCGCCAAATACAATTTTTCGAAACCTGTTTTTGTTGTTATTTCAAAAATCAAGACCGTTTTAGGAAGTCAATTCAAAAACAAAAGCTTCAAGTCACTATTCATGATCGGATTGCTTAATGGTTTCTTGCCTTGCGGAATGGTTTATGTTGCCTTGTTTGGATCTATAGCCATGCAAAGCGAAAGTTTGGGCGTAATATACATGATCTTGTTTGGATTAGGCACCATCCCAATGATGAGTAGCGTAGTATATCTCCATTCTTTTTTGACGGTTCCCGTTCGTAATAAAATACAAAAAGCCATTCCCTATGTTGCCATTGCAATGGGAATACTATTTATTTTAAGAGGTTTGGGTTTGGGAATACCTTACGTTTCCCCTTCTGATGCAAGTTTGTTTGTTCAAGCAACGCCCGGTTGCCATTAATACAGCTTTTTAAATCGTCATCGAAAACAACTGTGTTTCCGGTGCTTTTCTTTTTAAACGCAAGTCAAAAGCCATACAAATGTTGCGAATATAAGGCTTGCCAGTGTCAGTAACCTGAATGCCGTTTTTTTGTATGATGATTAATCCATCTTTTTCTATTTCTTTCAATTGGATTAAAATTTCTGGAATTTCATCCAAATAACTCGATTTGTCTTCCCATGAAGTTTCAAATTGACACATTAAATTCAAGATGTGTTTTCGGATGATGAGGTCTTCCTCCGTTAATAAATGACCTCTGAAAATGGGGAGTTTATCTGATTCTAACAGTTGATAGTATTCTTCTAAAGTCTTTGCATTTTGGGCAAAACTGTACCAGCTGTCGCTTATGGAAGAAACGCCCAAGCCTATCATTAACTGCGTTTTTGACGAACTGTACCCCATAAAATTGCGGTGTAAATTTCCTTTTTTGAAAGACTGATACAAGCTATCCGTTTTTAAGGCAAAATGATCCATGCCTATTTCATAATAATCATTTTCATATAACATGTCTTTCCCCACTTCATAAAGTGCCCGTTTTTCCTCGTCTTTTGGGATATCTTCGTCCTTGAAGCCGCGTTGTCCATTTCCTTTTATCCAAGGTACATGCGCATAACTATAAAAAGCCAACCGATCGGGTTGAAGGGAATGTGTTTTTTCAATGGTATCAATAATATCCTCGATTTCCTGGAATGGCAATCCGAAAATAATGTCGTGACCAATGGAAGTATACCCGATTTCCTTTGCCCAAAAGGTTACCTTGGCCACATTATGAAAGGGCTGCTCGCGATGAATGGCTTTCTGTACTTTTTCAGAATAGTCCTGAACACCAAAACTCACTCTTCTGAAGCCTAAATCATAGAGCTTTTGCAAATGTGCCCGCGAAGTATTGTTGGGATACCCCTCAAAACTGAATTCATGTTCTTTGGCTCTTTCTGCATAACAGAAAATGCCGTTTATTAGTTCTTCCAAGTTTTTTGTGGAGAAAAAAGTAGGAGTTCCTCCGCCCAAATGAATTTCTTTTATGATGGGTTTTTCGTCCAGAATATTACAATACAAAGCCCATTCTTTCAAAATGGCTTCAATATAAGGGTTCTCGACATCGTGATTTTTGGTGATGCGCTTATTGCAACCACAAAAAGTGCACATATTTTCACAAAAGGGAAGGTGTATGTAAAGACTCAAACCTTCTTTCGAATTACTTTCCGCAAATGAGCTTTTTAAGGTATCAATCCATGTTTCATAATCAAATGTAGCTTCATCCCAGTAGGGAACAGTAGGATAACTGGTATATCTAGGACCTGGAACATTGTATTTCTGAAGCATCGAATTTTTCATGGCAAAGACATTTAGCAATACTCAAAATTAATATGCCTTTGCCTATATTAAAATGATAATTATCATATTCTATTTTCACGCATAAAAAAAACCTCATTCCATGATGTAGAATGAGGTTTGTAATTTTGGTTTTTCGATTTTTTAAGCCTGATTTAAGTTCTTGACTTGCTTCAGTTTGTCTTTTAAAATCTCCATTTCCTCTTTGTTTTTTTCAATATTTTTGCGAACTTCTAAAACGATGGAGTTTTCTTTTTTGGCATTTTTGGTATTGGTGAAAAACTGGATATTATTCTCCAATTGAAAAATTTCATTTTTGATTTCTTCAATTTTACGCATCAAGAAAATCTTTTCATTCTCTAGTTTTCTGGTGTCATTAGATTCTGATAATTGATCCATTCTATTCGTAAAACGCATCATATCTCCCTCTTTTTTGCTTAGGCTTAATTTTTCAAACAGCGCATCCAAGATTTTGTTGAACTTACCCTCGATATGCCTTCTCGTAGCGGGAACCCTTCCAAAGGTTTTCCAGGTTTCGATATGCAATTTAATGGCGTCCAAATCTGTTTTATGTTCACCAATCAACTGGAATTCTCGGAGCGTTTCCAAATAGGCTTTCTTTTTATCAAAAGCTTCCACTTCTTCCACGTTTTCTTCGTTTTTCTGCTCTTTTAATTTTTCGAAATAGTGGTTGCAGGCTTCTTTGAACTCCGCCCATATTTTATCCGAAAATTTTCTGGGTACATGGCCTATTTGTTTCCACTCTTCTTGAATTTGTTTCATGATAGGAGTAGTGGCTGCAAAATCTGTGCTTTCTTGTAATTCTTTGGCTTTTGCAACAAGGGCTGCCTTTTTGTTCAGATTGTTGTTTTGGTCTTTTTTAATGTCTTTGTAAAACGAATTCTTGAAAGAATTAAAATTCCTTACGGCAGTTTTAAAAGCACCCCAAGTTTCTTCATTTACCTCAGAAGGCACTTTTCCGGCTGAGAAAAAGGCGGTTCTCAAAGCTTCGACTTTTTCTATTTGACCCAGCCATTGCGAATGGGCATTTACTTGTTCGGTTGCCAAGACTTCAATTTGGGCAATGATTTCTTTTTTCTTTGCTAGATTTTCAAGCTCGGTCCCTCTTAGATTTTCAAATAAAACCTCCCGCTTGTCATGCATTTGTTTGGTCAAATCACTAAATTGGTTCCAAATCGTATCGCGGTGTTCCCTGGAAACTGGACCGATGTCTTCTTTCCAAATTTTATGTAAATCCTGTAATTCGCGGAATGCCTTGTTGATATCAGCTTCCTGCACTAATTCTTCAACACGCGCCACAATTTTTTGTTTCAGCTCCAAATTGTGTTTAAAATCAAGGTCTCGCGCTTCTCTGTCTAAG
>JBIKPM010000252.1:0-3610 GCA_044357435.1 Flavobacterium sp.
ATTACTGGAGCAACTGATGTGATTTACTTTGCCCGTTCGCTTTGCCTTGGTCTCCTTGGTCGAAAAAAAACTGTAGTAAATGATACATAAAAGGAAGTTTTGTTTCTTCGCTGTTTTCGCCCTTTTTTATTGTGAAGTATTGATTTTATTGGCTTTTAGACCTTTTTTTGTTTTAGTCTATTTGGTATTATTGTTTTATAACCCATATAACAAAAACCAGCTGCGGTTAATTTTCGAGTAACTCGATACCTCGGGTCAATTCATATATGTTAGATTAATGTTAAATTTAAGTACTATGTAAAACAAGATACCATATTAAAGATATATATTTGCATAGGATATTATTATATGATTTTAATGTTCTAAAAAAAATAAATCAAAAAAGGAAAAATTAATCACAAAAAAAATTATCATGAAAAAATCAATCGTTTATTTAGGTGTGGCTTTAATAGCTTTTACAAATGTTTCATTGGCCTCAAAATCCAATTCTTTAAATGCTTTTAAAAGCACAACAACAGTTTATGATGTAGCGACGCCTCTGAGCATTGCGATAAGCAAGGGAGATATTGAAAGTGTAAGAAAGTTTATCGAGTATGGAGTGGATGTCAATGAAAAGTCAAATGGTATGAGTCCATTGATGGTTGCAGCACGGTACAACAAAGTGGAGATTATGAAAGTTTTAATATCAAAAGGAGCTCGTGTTAATGCAAAAGATGAGAACGGATTTACTGCATTGAAGTATGCTGAACTATCTAATGCCAGTGAAGCAGTTTTATTTTTAAAACAAGTGTAATCAACTTCCATAAGGCATCACTTTTACTAGTGATGTCTTAATAAAAAACAATCAAAAAATCACCATTAAATATATTTATCATGAAAAATCCAGTATTTTATTTAGGAATCGCATTAGTAGCTTTCGTTACTATGTGTAATGCATCTAATGCAGTTAACGAACGATATGATTTTTACCGTTCAGTAATTTTAATGGATAGTAATATTCCAAATTTTGAAGAAATCGAAAGTGTTTTTTTAACCAAAATTGAAAAAACGCCTGAAGAACTTATTGCAGTCGATAATGCCATCACGGAAAACAATATTTCGAACGAAACTCAAACATTAGACTTTAATTTTATAAACGCAAATTCAATAGTTGATGAAGTTATAGAAAGTGCCAAACTATGTGATATTGAAAAAACTCCTGAAGAACTTATTGCGGAAGATAATGCGATCACGGAGAATAATATTTCAAACGAAACTCAAACATTAGATTTTGATTTTATAAATGCAAATTCAATAGTTGATGAAGTTATAGAAAGTGCCAAGCCATGTGATATTGAAAAAACGCCTGAAGAACTTATTGCGGAAGATAATGCCATCACGGAAAACAATATTTCGAACGAAATTTCTGCTTTGGATTTTAAAATAATAAATAGACATTTAAACTTTGGGATTAGAAATAATAAATTCATTCTTGAAAAAGGACTGAAATCATAAACCAAAAAAAAAACAAAGGGAAACAGGCCCGTAAAGAATATTTACGAATAAAAAAGCACCATTATGGCGAAATAATGATGCTTTTTTTATGTTTTAAATTGAATTGGAAATGCTTATGTCTCTATTTAAAATAAGAAAACGTTTCGTTATTTTCTACCTTCAATAATGTCTCATAAATTAATTTTATCACGTTTTCCACATCTTCACGATGCACCATTTCGACTGTCGTATGCATGTATCTTAGAGGTAACGAAATTAATGCCGAAGCCACGCCGCCGTTACTGTATGCAAAGGCATCGGTGTCAGTTCCGGTAACTCTTGAAGAGGCTAATCGCTGGAATGGAATTTTTTGTTTTTCGGCTGTGGTAAGAATAAGTTCCCTCAAATTATTTTGTACAGCAGGTGCGTAGGTAATTACCGGACCTCTCCCAATTTTTATTTCTCCCTCAATTTTCTTTTCAATCATTGGAGTAGTAGAGTCGTGACAAACATCTGTTATGATGGCTACATTGGGCTTGATGGTTTTGGTAATCATTTCAGCTCCTCGAAGTCCCACCTCTTCCTGAACGGAATTGGTGATATATAGTCCAAAAGGAAGTTTAATCTTGTTCTCATGCAGTAAACGAGCCACCTCTGCAATCATAAATCCACCCATGCGATTATCAATGGCGCGACAAACAAATTTGTTTTCGTTCAGTACCATAAATTCATCCGGATAAGTGATTACGCAACCTACGTGAACCCCAAGTGCATCAACTTCTTCTTTTTTAGAACAACCAATATCGATGAATAAATTATCAATTTTGGCAGGCTCTTCCTTGCTGCGATTTCTAGTATGTATTGCTGGCCAACCAAAAACACCTTTCACAATTCCTTTTTTGGTATGAATGTTTACTCGTTTGGAAGGCGCAATTTGGTGGTCGGAACCCCCATTTCTAATGACATAAATTAGTCCATCATCGGTGATGTAATTTACATACCATGAAATTTCGTCAGCATGACCCTCAATGACTACCTTATATGGAGCGTCTGGATTGATAACTCCTACAGCAGATCCATAAGTATCCGTAATAAAAGTATCCACATACGGTTTTATATAGTCCATCCAAAGTTTTTGGCCGTTACTTTCATAGCCTGTTGGTGAAGCATTGTTGAGATAGTTCTCTAAAAACGTTAATGATGTCTTTTTTAATATCGATTTTGAACTCATAAAATTATTTTTTTGCTAAATTATAAATTTGGCATTAGACTTCTATATATAATGTATAATTTTGTGGCATAAAATTTTTACTACATGAAAATTATTGGATTTTTATTATTTTCAATTCTTATATCCATATCAGTTGAGGCACAGGTGGTCCAAAAAGATACTATTAAAATGGGTTATGTTCTGACGGAAAATGATACGATACTTAATGATACAATCCAATTAGAAGAAATTATAATTTCCAAGGAAAAACTTGACCCTGAGGCAAAAAAACAATTTTTGCTTCTTCGAAACCGAGTTTATAAAACCTATCCTTATGCCAAATTGGCTTCCGAGCGATTGACAATTTTAAATAGGGGTATGGCAAGTCTCAAGACCAATAGGGAAAAAAAGAAATATTTTAAGATAGTCGAGGGTTACCTTTCTAACGAATTTGAATCCACTCTCAAAAAACTTTCCCGCAAGCAAGGACAAATACTTGTAAAGTTGATTCACCGCCAGACGGGAACAACAACTTATGAATTGGTGAGAACTCTCAAAAGTGGATGGAAAGCTTTTTGGTCTAATGCAACTGCCCGGATGTTCGATATCAACCTAAAAACGCCCTATGCGCCATATGAAGTCAATGAAGATTATCTTATAGAGACCATATTAGTTCGAGCATTTAATTCTGGGAGACTGATAAATCAACCGCCTGCAAACCCTATAGATTATGACGACCTCAATAATTTTTGGCTAGCAAAAGCCGCAAAAACAAATTAGTAGATTCATTCGGGCGTTCCCGTTCATACCATAAAATACTGCCTTCCCGCTAGAAGGCAGTATTTTTTGTTTTGAACGGTCTGGCTATACGCTGCAAGTCCTCGTCACGCAAAAAAAATGCGTGACTGCGGGCTTTCCACTTCTATC
>JBIKPM010000253.1:0-3603 GCA_044357435.1 Flavobacterium sp.
TATTTAAACTAAATACTTGACTTAGTTTGGGATTAGATTTTCTCGTTTTCCTTTTATTATGCCTTCAAGATTTTCTTCGTTTTCGATATTTTCGTATTTAGTTTTTACAATCTCTTTTCCTTCTAGGTTTATAAATCCCAAAAGGCCATTGCTTTTTACTAAAGCCCAATCTTCCTTATAGGTTCCAAATGGTTCTATCATTTCATATTTAGGTTTTATAATCTCTTTTCCGCCTAGGTCAATAAAACCTAAAAGTCCATTTATTTCAACTAAAGCCCAATTTTCTTTATAATCTCCGAACAGTGCTATTTTATTATACTGGGGTTTTACGATTTCTTTACCTGCTAAGTCAATAAAACCTAAAAGACCATCAATTTCAACCAGAGCCCAATTTTCTTGAAAGTCTCCAAATGGTGCTATCTTTTTATACTGAGGTTTTACAATTTCAATACCTGCTTGGTCTATAAATCCTAAAAGTCCAGCTATTTCAACTACTGCCCAGTTTTCTTTGTTTTCTCCAAATGGTGCTATCTTCGTATATTTAGGTTTTACAATCTCTTTTCCGTCTATGTCAATAAATCCTAAAAGCCCGCCTGTTTCAACTAAGGCCCATTTTTCTTGGTAGTCTCCCAATGGTGCTATTTTATCATAGATAGGTCTTACAATCTCCTTTCCTTCATGGTTTATAAATCCTGAAAGTTTTCCTATTTCCACTAATGCCCATTTTTCCTGAAAGTCTCCAAATTGTTGTATCTGGTCATAAATAGGTTTTACGATCTCTTTTCCTTCGTTGGTCATAAATCCTAAACAGCCTCCTTTTTCGACCAAAGCCCAATTTTCTTGGTATTCGCCAAATTGCGCTATTTTTTCATATTGCGGAGGTACAATTTCATTTCCGTCAAGGTCAATAAAGCCCAAAAGTCCTCCTTTTTCAACCAAGGCCCATTTTTCCTGAAAGTCTCCGAATAGTTCTATTTTATTATATTGTGGCTTTACAATTTCTTTTCCATCAATAGTTATAAAGCCCAAAAGTCCTCCTTTTTCAACCAAGGCCCATTTTTCCTGATAGTCTCCGAACTGTGCTATTTTAGTATACTGAGGTTTTACAGTTTCTTTTCCTTCAAGGTCGATAAATCCTAAAAGGCCTCCTTTTTCAACCAATGCCCAGTTTTCCTGATATTCTCCGTAGGAAGAAATCTTTTCGTAATTACTTTGCCCGAAGGATACTAACGAAACGGCTAACAAAACAATAATAAAACTTATTTTTTTCATGATACTTATACTTTATACGTTGGAGTAATAGGTCTTACTCTAAATTTGAATTCAAATATATAATAATTAACAACAAACTTTTTGAGTCTAATTATTTTTTATGATAATTTTTAGATTGTTCACAGGTTAAGGAAATGCTGCGAGAACAAAAAAAGTAATAATTGTTTTAAACGTTTGGGTAGTTATGCAAATAAAAAGTCACCTAAGTTTAAGCTAGATTCTCATACGAAGAATGGTTAGGCTATCTTGAATCATATTTAAAAAAGCCTAAAAAAACGATACGATATCTTTATTTAAGGTATAAAGGATTTTAAAAAATGATGAGATTGTTTAACGTTTGGCAGCTACAAGAAGTTGGCGATTTCGGAGCACTTCACTGTCAACCAAGCACAAACTTTGATAGAAGCACAAAGCTTGATTTAACCACTGAACCGCCACTTTTGGGTAGGTGCTGTTAGCTGTTGTTTTTCTCTTTGTCAATTTTAGCTTGTTCAATTGCTTTCTTTGTCGAAATTCCTTCTCCTAATCTTAAGTTTTGTTCATTTGGAAACTCCAAGTTCGATTTAAAAAAGTCATTTGTATTTTCTTGTCCGTGGCCATATGCCCACATAAATAATTCTACTCCCATTTTTGTTGGCTGATAAATTATACCCGCTGTTTTAGCTTCGGTAAATTTCTTTTTAATATGGTCTTCGTTACCATAACTAAAACCAGTTAATAATTCCTCCTTATTTAAGCCCCAAATTGCGTGAGATAAAATATTTCCCCAATTGGTTCCTTCTTCTTTTGTAAAGTCCATTGAATTGTAAAAAGTATCAAATGAAACAAACATCTGAAGATTTGGCCAATTATTTCCGTCATGAATATTTATATCCTCTCCGTTAAATTGTTGTTTAATTAAGTGGTAAAAAAGATAATGAGTCCGCAGTTGGTATGTCGAAAGTCTTGAAATTAATGATACGAAATAAGCTCCTCTGTCGTCTCGGGATATTCCAGACCTTGAAGAAGCTAAAACTCCACCAAAATATTCAACCTGTAGTTCTTCTTCGCACCAAGCTCCATCTTCTAAAATTCCTTTTAGGACTTTTGGTGGGACTTTACCTTCCTTATCTATTTTTTCACCAAGTTTCTTTTCAGCGTTCTTGAAAATATTCGCAGTATTAGTTACTTTCTTAACAGTCCACTCTTTTAACTGCTCACCAATATATTCGGAAGTTGGTCCTAAAATTTTTTCAACGACTTTAGCACCTCCAATTGCACTTCCTAAAATTGTCAATCCTGTTCCTGGGTCTATCATGATTGTTGTCTTTTTAAAATAACAGCTAACTTGTATATAGGTCTGACAAAGTCAGACTTATCACCCCTAAATTGGGTGGCTTTGTCTGACAAATGTCAGACTTTATTTATTCTCAAATATACTAATTTTTTCTTACAAATTATTCAAGGCACTTTTATGACATCTCCTTGTTTTCAAAATCAAAACCCTTCAAAAACCCCCAGTCCAAATAAGGCAAAATCGTATTTTACGGGGTCGTTTGGGTCGAGTAATCTCAGTGCAGTGTCCAGTTCCAGCAAGGCTTTGCCGTCGTTTTGTTTTCGGGAGAGTAAACCTATTTTTCGGGCCACATTTCCGGAATGGACGTCTAAAGGGCAGGAGAGTAGCGAGGGAGAAATGCTTTTCCAAATCCCTAGATCGACCCCTTTGTTGTCCTGGCGACACATCCAGCGTAAATACATGTTGATGCGTTTGGCTGCCGAGCCATTCATAGGATCAGAAATGTGTTTTTGAGTTCGGTTTTGATGCGGAATTTCGAAGAATAGTTTTTTGAATTCGTGAATGTTATTTTGAAGATTTATAGTTTTGCTATTGCTATTGCTATTGCTATTGCCATTGCCATTGTTTTTTTTTGAAAATGCGGCTTCCAATCCACCGTGATTTTTATAAATATGCTGTAAACCTTTTATAAAACAGGCAAAATCCTGTCCGTTAAACGTTCTGTGAACAAAGGATTCTAATCTTTCCAAATCATTATCATGATGCGACATCACAAAATCATAAGGGGAATTTCCCATCAAATCCATCATCCTGTGGGAATTTTTGATAATCATTTTGCGGTTGCCCCAAGCGATGGTGGCGCTCAAGAAACCCGCGATTTCGATATCTTCTTTTAGTGTGAACAAATGCGGAATTTGTACGGGGTCACTTTCGATAAAATCAAGCGTATTGTATTGCAAGACTTTCTCGTCGAGGAACGATTTTAGTTCGGAGTTTGTCATTGTTTAATAAATGGATAATCGAAATTTGTACTGCTTCTGCAATCTGCTACCTGC
>JBIKPM010000050.1:0-10437 GCA_044357435.1 Flavobacterium sp.
AATTTCACATTTTATTATATCTTTGTCGAGTACACTGTACATAAGGGTTGGTTTTGAAATTATTATGTTTTGCAACACAAATTTCGTCAACCCTTTTTTATTTACCAAATAAGTTTAAACCACTTCATAGTGTAATTTCCAACAACTGGAGCATTATCTTCAAAATTAAATGTTTCATACTCTAATTTTAATTTCTTTTTTATTTCAATAAAATCAAATTTTTTGTCCTTTGAGTTTATTAGTTCCAATACTTGCAAACGCTGTGTTTCTTCCAATCGCTGTTTTTTCCCATATTCAATATTATTGATATATTGCAATGCTCGATATTCTTCATATAAAGGATGAGATAAATGGCATGGCGTTTTTCCTTTTTGTATAAACTTTCCGTTTTCATCTTTCAAATCGGGCTCAAATCTGCATTTAGCAAGAAGTCCTTTTTGAGAACGCAAAGGTCTTTGCCAAAATAAAACACTTTCATTACTTTTAAATTTCAAATCACCTTCTTCATTTTTTTCAATTTTACCAGCCAAAAATTCTTTTAATGGAAGTTTAGTTTTTATTTTCAATAAATACTTTTGTTTATCATTCAATGATAATTCATCATTCAATTCAATAACTTCAATATTTTCTGCACCTTTTATATTTTTTAAATGCTCAATCTTGCCATTGTTTTTTTTATTTTTCAAACCTCCTTTCAATAATACCTTTTTCTCGTTTTCATATTCAATAGTATCTAGTCCCAAATTAGTGGTTTGTCTATTCCAAATTGCTTCAAATTCTGCTACATACATATCACGCAAAGTATATCTTGAGCGAACTCGTAATTCATTCCCATTTTCATCTTGAATTACTTTAAAAGGTTCTTCCTCTTTTGGCAAAATATCGAACAAATATTTTCCCAACGTTGAATTTTGCAATTCTTTTTGAGTATCCTCTATACCTTTTACATTATCTTTCCCTTTATAAATTTTCCCATCATCCTTCCCTTTACGGTTGCTCAAAAAACCCCTTCTTTGAATTAAATGATACAACACTCTACCAAATTCCTGAAGAGTTAAATTCTCGTTTAAAGCTTTATCTCTTAACAAATATGGGTTTTGTTTCAACCATAGACAATAAGGATGATTTTTTGGTAAATGGATTTCTGGAGCCATTCGTCCTTCTTTCTTTTTTTGTTTATCCCATTTACTCCAAATATCAAGTTCGGTATGTGTTAGCGGACACATATTTAAATTTATAAGTGTCCTTAACAATTTAATTTTCCTTAATCTTTTTCTATAAAAACCACGTCGCTGTTGACGACTATTTCGTCTACTCGCATTCTTGCTTTCTTCCTTATCCCCACTTCCAATTGTTTTTGCAACAACTCCTTCTGGAAAAATCCGCACTCCAGAATCAATTATTTTTTCATCAACATCATCCACTATCGCCCACCCAATCGAGTTTGTTCCTAAATCTAATCCTAATATTTTTGCCATAATAATTTGTATTTTATAGAATTTTTAAAGCTACGGCAAAAATAATTACCCACCTTACGGTTTTTCACATTCAAACTAAACTTTTTCTAATCTTTAATCTTATCACAATAAGGCTATATGCCGTAGATGAAAATCTTTAGTCCTGCTTCGGTGGGACTTTTTTTTACTATTTAAAAAATGATTATCAATAAATGATCTTACAACGATAATCGCGAATCGATAAACACTGTACGGACAGGTCGCGACCTGTCCCTACGCATTGCAAAAAACAAATTATTTAATCCTTACAATTTATTTCTTACTTTTACTTCTTGCAAAAATACCTGTACGGACAGGTCGCGACCTGTCCCTACGTAACCATACAAAAATCATCCTTCTATGCCAACGCTACTTTCATTTTTACTGCTTTTTATTACTGCTCTCGCTATTGGGATTTTCATTGGAAAAATGCTGTTTTCAGCTAAATCTCAATCTGAGAAAGTATTTCTGGAAGAAAAACTAAACAATTTAAAAGAACAATCCCAAATTGAAAAAACGGCTTTGGAAAAACAATTGCAACAAACTATTCAAGAAAAAGAAGGTATTCGCAACGAGAAAGAAGCCATCAATATTCAATTGACCAAGAAAGAAGTCGATTTTGAAAATCTTTGGCAACGCAACAAAGAGCAAAAGGAAGAAGTAGAAAAACTACAGGAAAAATTCACCAAGGAATTCGAGAATCTGGCCAATAAAATCCTAGATGAAAAGTCCAGCAAATTTACCGAGCAGAACAAAGAGAATATGAAAAATATCTTGTCGCCCCTGCAGGAAAAAATTCAGTTGTTCGAGAAAAAAGTGGATGACACCCACAAGGAAAGTATTGACTATCATGCCGCTTTGCGCCAACAAATTATAGGGCTTAGCGAACTCAACGCCCAAATGAGCAAGGAAACCCTGAACCTGACCAAAGCCCTGAAGGGTGACAGCAAAATGCAAGGAAACTGGGGAGAGTTGATTCTGGAACGAGTACTGGAAAAATCGGGATTGGAAAAAGACAGGGAATATTTTGTGCAACAATCGCACACCAACGGGGAAGGAAATCGCGTTTTTCCAGATGTGGTCATCAATCTACCTGACGGCAAAAAGATGATTGTCGATTCGAAAGTTTCGCTGACCGCCTATGAAAAATTCATCAACGAAGAAGACGACAGTCTGAAAAACGGTTTTTTGAAAGAACACGTCAGTTCCATCAAACGCCACGTGGAGCAACTAGGCGAAAAAAATTACCAGGATTTATACCAAATTGAAAGCCCGGATTTTGTGCTGCTTTTCATCCCGATGGAACCGGCATTTGCACTGGCATTAAACGAAGATACCACCCTATATAACAAGGCTTTTGAAAAAAATATTGTGATTGTGACACCATCCACTCTTTTGGCGACTTTGCGAACGATTGACAGTATGTGGACCAACCAAAAACAACAGGAGAATGCCTTTGAAATTGCACGACAAGCAGGAGCTTTGTATGATAAATTTGAAGGTTTTGTTGCCGATTTAGTTAAAGTTGGCAAGAAAATAGACGAAAGCAAAGTGGAATACCAAGGCGCAATGAACAAACTAGTGGATGGTAGTGGCAACTTGATAAAAAGAGTCGAAAATTTAAAAAAAATGGGGGCTAAGGCACAAAAATCGTTACCTGAAAACATATTGAATCGGGCAAATAATGATGTAGAGCAAATTAATAGTTGAGTAATTTTTTCTTACATTTTTAAATAAACTGTCTCTAAATTAGTGTAACTTTAAAGTGATTTAAAAAATACACCCAAATGAAAAAGATAATACCGCTATTACTATTGCTTTATGCCCATCAAACTCAAGCACAAGTAAAAATGTTTACCCGTTACGGTCTTGTTAATTTTGAGGCTTCCGTACCCCTATTTGAGGAAGTAAAATCAAAAAATGAAAATGCGACTTGTACATTAAATCCAAAAACTGGGGAAATTACAAGTATAGTTTTTATAAAAGATTTTCGTTTTAAGATTGCTATGATGGAAGAACATTTTAATGAAAATTATATGGAAAGTCCCGACTATCCAAAAGCCATTTTCAAAGGAAAGATTGAAGGCTTTAACTTGAATATTATTGACACTTCCCCAAAAGAATTCAAACTGAGAGGCACATTGAAATTACACGGAAAATCTAAAAACATCTGCACTCCTGCAATCCTCAGAAAAGTGGACGACAAATTAGAAATCATTTCGGATTTTAATGTGAATAGTACCGATTTTAATATTCGAATTCCAGAAATTTTGAGTGTAAAAGTGGCTAGAACTGTAAATATAAAAACACTTTTTTTGTTGAGTAACCCTAATTTTCCAAACAATCCCTGAGAGCTTGTTCTAAGTTTCTGAATTTAAATTTGAATCCTGTTTTTTCGATTTTTTCCGAAGAAACCCTTCTTCCCGTCAGTATAATTAGAGCCATTTCTCCCAATGCCATTTTTATCAGAAAAGCAGGTACATTTGGCAACCAAATGGAGTAACCGTATATTTTTGCCATTGTTTTTGAAAAAACAGCATTCGTTGTATTGTCAGTGATTGCAGCATTATATGCTCCAGTCATATCGCTGTTTTTTATGGCTTCGAGATAAATGGCGCACAAATCATCAACATGAATCCAAGGCATGTATTGTTTGCCTGAGCCCAATGCAGAACCCAACCTCATCTTAAAAATTGGTGTTAATTTTTTCAAGAAACCGTCATCTTTTCCAAGTACCAGTCCTGTGCGGATTTTTACCACGCGAATTCCCAAATCCGTAATAGTGTCAGCGGAAGCTTCCCATTTTTGGCAAGTCACACCCAAGAAATCATTGACAGGCAAAGTGTTTTCGGAACAAATCTCATCTCCATTTATAGCTCCATAGATTCCTATTCCTGAAGCCGAAACAAAGGCATCTAATTTTTTATTATTCTTTTTTAAAACCGTAAATAGTAACTCAATGGATTTTTCCCGACTTAGGACAATTGCCTCTTTGCGTTTTGTGGTCCAACGTTTATCGGCGATGTTTTCCCCGGCTAAATGGATAATATAATCCGCATTTAGCACCGATTCCTCTTCTATGAAATGAGTGGAAATATCCCACTGGTAATAGAAAATATCTGCCGTGTTTTGTTTCGGACTTCTGCTTAATATGGAAACAGAATACCCTTTTTCAATTAACAAACCTGTCAATTTTTTTCCTATAAATCCTGAGCCACCGCTTATTAATACATTCTTTTTCATATCTGTAAATTTTGATTTCTAAGTCCTCATACCTGTCTTCCGACAGTTCGGTATCACATTGCCTTTAATGATTGTTTTTTGTTTGGGACAAACTCTTTGTTAATAGCGATTTTACAACTACAAATTTAACCTTTAAAATGACATGCAAAACATTAACATTAATTTTGTTTAACTTTTTTATAATATTGTTAAACATTTCATATCTTTACAACGAATTTAAAAGACACTAAAAATGGCCACTAAAAAAACAACCCTGACAAGAGACAAAATAGTTTCATTATATATGAACTATCGCCTGGAAAATAACGACAAACCCAAATCCGTGTATCAATTTGCAAAAACAAATGGTTTTGACGAAACAGAATTCTATACCTTCTTTGGCACCATTGAAAGTGTTGAAAAAGAAATATTCAAGATGTTTTTCGACAAAACAGTAGAATTAATTCAAAAAGACCCTAGTTATGAAACGTATGACATGAAAAGTAAAATGTTGAGTTTCTACTTCACCCTTTTCGAATTATTGTCTGCCAATAGAAGTTATGTTGTTATGAGTTTGAAAGAACACCAAAACCAACTGAAGAATCTAATGCAGCTTTCTGGTCTTAAAATTGGATTCAAAAATTATATTACCCAAATTATTTCGGATGAAGTAAGAACCCAACACGAAAAATTTCAAAATTTTCAAGAAAAAGCAATTCAAGAAACTTCTTGGATTCAATTTTTGTTGACGATGAAATTTTGGTTGGATGATGAGTCCCCTGCTTTCGAAAAAACAGACATCTATATTGAGAAATCTGTGAAGGTGACTTTCGAACTAATGAACATCGCCCCCATAGACAGTTTAATCGATTTTGGAAAATTTATTTTCAAAGAAAAAATTCAAAACAAATAATGAAAACCATAGACTACATTCCTACTTCAAAAATTGAAAGAGCCACAAAACTCGTTCAAACCGGCGCTAAAGTGGGCGTAAATTACCTAAAATATTACGGCGAAAAAATGGTGAATCCGCAAATGACCCGTGATAAACTCAATGAAGATAATGCCGAAGACATTTATGACGGACTGAAGAGTCTAAAGGGAAGCGCACTGAAAGTGGCGCAAATGTTGAGTATGGACAAGAGTTTCTTGCCACAGGCTTATGTGGAGAAATTTTCATTGTCGCAGTTTTCAGTCCCTCCACTTTCGGCCCCATTGGTTTTGAAAACTTTCAAGGCTAATTTTGGCAAAACACCCTATGAAATATTCGATGAGTTTGATGCCTTTTCTGTGAATGCGGCAAGTATCGGACAAGTGCATTTGGCCGTGAAAAACAACAAAAAACTAGCCGTTAAAATTCAATATCCAGGCGTAGCCAACAGTATTTCGTCTGATTTAGCTTTGGTAAAACCCATCGCCATCCGAATGTTTAACCTTCAAGGAAAAGATTCCGATAAATATTTCAAGGAAGTCGAAGACAAACTGATTGAGGAAACCAACTATTTATTAGAGCTGAAACAAAGTCAAGAAGTAGTTGAAGCTTGCCAGAAAATTGAAAATCTGGTTTTCCCGAACTACTATCCCAAGTATTCTTCAGAAAAAATCATCACGATGGATTGGATGACAGGAATCCACCTCTCAGAGTTTACCAATCAAAATGCTAATCAAAAAATCGCCAACAAAATAGGTCAAGCCTTATGGGATTTTTATATGTACCAAATTCACATTTTGAAAAAAGTCCACGCTGACCCACACCCAGGCAATTTCTTGGTAGACGAAAAAAATCAATTGGTTGCACTTGATTTTGGCTGCATGAAACAAATTCCAAACGAATTCTACATTCCATATTTTGAGTTAATCGACAAGGAGGTTATCGACAATAAAAAACTATTTGCAGCAAAATTATTCGAATTGGAAATTCTTAGAGTGGATGATTCGAAAGAAGAAATTGAATATTTCACCCGAATGTTTTATGATTTATTGTCGCTTTTTACCAAACCATTCCAATCGGAAACCTTCGATTTCTCTGATGAAATCTTTTTTGAAAACATCGCCCAATTGGGGGAACGCTTTGCTACCGACACCAATCTTCGAAAAATGAACGGCAATCGAGGATCGAAACACTTCATTTATATGAATAGAACTTTTTTTGGATTGTACAATTTAATGTTTGATTTGAAAGCCAAAGTTGTGGTAAATGAATATCTAAAATACTAAAGTTGAAAAAAGAATTATCTGATATTGAAAAAGACAGAATCATCGAAATGGCTTGGGAAGACCGAACCACATTCGATGCCATTTTGTTGCAATTTGGGTTGAAAGAACAAGAAGTCATCGACCTTATGCGAATAGAAATGAAACATTCCAGTTTTAGAATGTGGCGCGAAAGGGTACAAGGCCGAAAGACAAAACACGAAAAACTCAGGGAGTTTAGAGAAGGAAGATTCAAATGTAGTAGGCAAAGACAAATCAACAACAACAAAATATCAAAGAGATGAATAAAAATATGAAAAATATAGTAATCATTGGTGGTAGCAAAGGTATTGGCAGTGCCATTTTGTTGCAACAATTGGAATTAAACTTGGTTTACAACATTAGCAGAAATGCGCCAGACCTAACACACCCCAACCTGAAGCATTTTTCCTTGGATGTATTGCAGGAAGCCCTTCCCGACATAGAAAATATCGACACCTTGATTTATTGTCCAGGATCCATTAATTTAAAACCTATTGGGAGTTTGAGCATCGATGATTTCAGAAATGATTTCGAAATCAATGTGATTGGCGCAGTAAAAACCATCCAAAAATATTTGCCTGTTTTGAAAAAAGGGACAAATCCATCCATCGTTTTGTTCAGTACGGTGGCGGCAAAACTGGGAATGCCTTTTCACGCCAGTATTGCCACGGCCAAAGCGGGAGTTGAAGGATTGGTGAAATCACTTGGAGCTGAATTAGCTTCGGTGGTTCGTATCAATGCCATTGCTCCTACCATCACCGAAACCTCTCTTGCGGCAGGAATTCTACGAAATGACAGAATGAAGGAAAATATGGTAGAACGCCATCCGATGAAGGGGTATTTGAAACCGGAAGAAGTGGCATGTATGGCCAATTACCTGATTTCGGATCAAGCCAAATCAATCTCGGGACAGGTTTTTGAAATGGATTATGGCATTGTGACTTTTAAAATATAAAAAAGACTCTTTAAAATAGAAAATGATGATAAAAGAAATGAAAAGTTACGAGAAAGTGGAACAGTATGATGGGGAAATAACAGAATCTTTGGCGGATAACTACAGAATAATAATAGATAATCTGGGAGAGGACATCAACAGGGAAGGACTCGAAAAAACGCCGGAAAGAGTTGCCAAAGCCATGCAATTCCTAACACACGGTTACGGACTAGATCCATTGGAAATAATGAAATCGGCACTATTCACCGAAGACCACAAACAAATGATTGTGGTAAAAGACATTGAGGTGTATTCCATGTGTGAACACCACATGTTGCCATTTTTTGGTAAAGCACATGTGGCGTATATTCCAAACGGAAAAATTGTGGGATTGAGCAAAATACCCAGAATCGTTGACGCTTTTGCCCGAAGAATGCAGGTACAAGAAAGACTTACGGATCAAATCAAAGATTGTATCCAGGAAGCTTTAAATCCACTGGGAGTGGCAGTTGTAATTGAAGCGCAACATATGTGTATGCAAATGCGTGGCATCCAAAAACAAAATTCAGTAACCACGACTTCTTCTTTTACAGGTGCGTTCGAAAAAGACAAAACCAGAAAAGAATTCATCAGTTTAGTTTCCAATAAATTGAGTTAAATTTGATTTATAAAATAAACTACCTCGGGGCAGAGCCACCGAGGTATTAATCGATAAATATAATTTTAGTTTTATGAAAACCTAGGTTTTCAAACTTTCCTTTACCGGAGCAGAGCTTCGGGGAATTAAACCAAATGAGATTAAAACCATGAAATGAGCATAGCCGATAATTGGTCACAATTGAAAATCATCGAATACCAAAATGAAATAATAACCGATGAGATAAATACCAATGCTGATATGCAAATTGCATATGAAAGATAAAAAAGAATAAATATCAACATATGAAAATTCTCTTAACAGGTGCAACAGGATATATCGGAAAGCGACTTTTGCCTATTTTGGTAACACAAGGTCATGAAGTGGTTTGTTGTGTCAGAGATAAAAACAGGTTCTATTGTCCCATAGAGTTTCGAAAAAATATTTCGGTCATTGAAGTTGATTTTCTAAAAACAGAAACATTGACAGTGATTCCAACAGATATTGACGCTGCCTATTATTTAATTCATTCCATGTCGGGTTCCGATGATAATTATGATAAACTTGAAAGACTTTCTGCTGAAAATTTTGTTTACAGCATAGACAAAACTCAGGCAAAACAAGTTATTTATTTGAGTGGTATCGTGAATGATAAATCGCTTTCCAAACATTTGTCTTCCAGAAAAAAGGTAGAAGACGTTCTTAACATGGGAAATTTTGCGCTAACAACTTTGAGAGCTGGAATCATTGTGGGTTCCGGTAGCGCTTCATTCGAAATTATTCGAGATTTGGTAAACAAACTTCCTGTCATGATTACCCCTAAATGGCTGAATACAAAATGCCAACCCATTGCCATAACCGATGTTCTAGATTTTTTATCAAAATGCCTCAAAAACCCATTTACTTATAACAAAAGTTTTGACATTGGCGGCCCAGATATTCTGACATATAAAGAAATGCTTTTGGGTTTTGCCAAAGCAAAAAAATTAAAAAGATGGATTTATACCGTTCCAATAATGACGCCCAAATTATCGTCCTATTGGCTGTATTTCGTGACCTCAACTTCTTATAAACTAGCATCGGCATTAGTCAGCAGTATGAAAGTGGAAGTGATTTGCAGGGACAATAAAATCAATGATTTGTTAGATGTAAAACCCATGACCTACAAACAAGCCTTATCAAGAGCTTTGATTAAAGTCGATGAAGACAAGGTGGCTTCGAGTTGGAAGGACTCCTTGGTAAGCGGAAGATTTAGCAGCAATATTTCAAAATTCCTGAAGGTTCCCAAAAAAGATTGTTTTATCGACAGACGAAAAAAAGAAATAGAAAACAGGGAATTTACCATCGACAGAATTTGGTCCATTGGTGGAGAAACAGGCTGGTATTATGGCGATTGGTTGTGGAATTTACGCGGATTCATAGACCAATTGTTCGGTGGCGTGGGTTCAAGAAGAGGCAGAACCAACAAACATGATATCCATTCGGGAGATGCACTTGATTTTTGGCGTGTTTTGTATGCCAACAAAGACGAAGGAAAATTAGTTTTGTATGCAGAAATGAAATTACCTGGCGAAGCTTGGCTCGAATTCAAAATTATCAACAATACATTGTATCAATCCGCTACATTCAAACCAAAAGGCATTTGGGGAAAACTGTATTGGTATGCCGTTTTGCCTTTTCACGGATTTATATTCCAAGGAATGCTGAACAAATTAATCAACTAAACTATTAAAAGATATTCGTTTTTAAATTAAAAGAAAGCAAAACCATTAAGGTAAGTAATAAGAATTTTTTGCTGTCGTATAAATAATTCATCAATTCGTTCTATAGACAATAACCGTAGCCAATTCAAAAAAACAAAATGTGACATTATATTTTGCTTATTACTTAGTTAAGGTTCATCAAGAAATAAA
>JBIKPM010000051.1:0-10429 GCA_044357435.1 Flavobacterium sp.
TGGGTGTATAAGAACTTCCATCTGGTTTATATTTATTGCCAAAAGCAGCATCAAACTTAACTTTTACAAAAATGTAATCCTTCTTTTTTATATTTGAAACGGTTATATTTGAAAATGAAACTGAGGCATCTGCAGCTTTTTCATATTGAAGATCAAAATCATTTAAATAATTCTCTATCATGGCATCTTTGAGGCTTCCTAATTCAGATTTAGGATTAATATCATCTTCAACAATTATTTTATTATCATAAAAAATACGATTGCGGGAAGGTTTATAACTGTTTGCTATTACATCGACCAATTCGCTCGGCGCATTGTCATTAAATGAAATATAATTCAATAATGTTTGTAGTCCTTCAACAGTGGCTTGAGCCTGATAACTTATCTCTTTAGCTTCTTTTAAAGTGATAATGGAATCTATTTTTGTTTGGACAGGAAGGACATCACTTTGCGAATATCCTTTCCCTATCAAAAACAAGACAAAAAACAAAATATAAAGCCTTTTTTTTGATCCAATTGTATTTACCATAAACATATTCATAGGATACTTTTAAGATTATACTTTATTTAATTTACTTATTAGCCAACCAGAATTTTTTGATTGTCTATTGAATTGTTCTATTATCATTTCCCAACCCTTTATTTGTGAAAAACTATACTTTATTGATGACACACCCAATATTTTAATATTCTTTTTTAGACATTCTTTTATAAAAAGACACATGTTTTCACTGTAAGAGTCGGATTTAATAATAAAATTACCGATACTTTTTGGAGTGTCGGTAACCTTATCAATATCCATAAAGTCATTTGTATGGCTTATGGGATTTAAATAATCGTTTGCATTATCTGCCATAGGAATATGGGGCTGATCTATTGTATTCTCAATTCCTATTATTTTCTTTGGGAATAAAAACTTAGCATCAATATCCGATATAACCCATTTGCAACTTCCGTCTGACTGATTTTTTACAATCAGTTTCAATGTGGCTTTTTCAATCTTTCCTTTCCAAAAAACTTTACAAAATACTTTAGCACACCAATTTTCGCGATTGAAATCAAGAAAAATAGGGTTCTCTTTATTGTTTACCTGATTTATTAATTCAGTAATATCTGCAAAATTCCAATCTTTTCGTTGGGTATTGAACAAACTTTTAATCAGTTTTTCACGTGTGAGTTTTACAGAAGCATTATGTTTTTTATTGTATTCATTTATTAATGTAGCATCAACATTATTGAAACGGTCAATAAACTCATCTATTTGTTTCACTTCCCAAACAAAATTAGTCTCAAATTCTTTTTCAAATGTTTGGGCAAAATGACTGGAAGGAATTAAGATAACAATAAAAAACAAAATCTTTTTTAGCATGGCTTTTATTGTACTAAATCTTTTTGGTTTCTACTACTCCTATATCATCCAAAAACACATCCCAACCTGAAATATTTTCTCCATTAACTGCTTTTTCATAGTGTTTTAAAACAATGGTCATATTTCGTTTTGTCATATCTCCATAAACCAAATTTCCATCAACAAACCCTTGAAATTTTTGAACAAAAGTTACAGACCCATAGTAGTTTCCGTCAGGGCCTTTTTTGAATTTTGTGGCATAGTTCACGTTGGCATACTCAATAATCACTTTGTCGTATTGTCCACTTTTTAGCAACAATCTGTTCAAGTAATCCCTAATCTTATATTTATTTTTGGTACCCGAATTAACATTTGAAACCTCAACTCTTGCATCCTCATTCAAAAAAAGACCACAAGCCAAGTTGACACTCTTTTTGGCCGCTTCTCTATTAGTACTTACCGAAGTTATCGCTTGTAAATATTTGGAGAACTCCTCTGTTTTCTGCAAGGCTTTATTGCCAAAAACAGCCAAATCTGGAGCAATTTCATTATCATCATGTATTAGTTTTGGTTTAGCGGTTGCTGTTTCTTGTTTTGCAGGCTCTTTTTTCACTTCTTGTTTTGGGGTTGACACAACGGTTTCTTGTTTTGCAGGCTCTTGTTTTACTTCTTGATTTGGGGTTGACGCAACGGTTTCTTGCTTAGCCGTTGAAGTAACTTGTTCTTGTTTAGCTGTACTTTCAACTGAAGCTGCCTTTGGTGCAACACTATTTTGAGTAGCTGCAACGGTCTTACTTGCTTCCGCCTGCGAAAAATAATTGCTTACTTTGGGTTTGGCCGTTGCTAAAAGAGGCATTGCTTGGTCAATTGTGGAAAAGATTTGATGAGTGCCATTTTTTCTGATAAGAACGGCATATTTATTTTTACTTATTTTTTCATCTACCCCATTTCGATTAGCTAGAATTTCTGATTCATTTTCATCTTTAATAGTAACAGGTGTAACAGTACCATTTGAATCTACCAAAACGTCTGACGAAACTTTAGTAGTCCCTCCAATAAAGTCACTTTTTTCCTTATCGGTTAATGGTTTTGAAGGCAAAAAAGCCAAATAATTCCCAGCTGCATTAAAGGCAACTCGGGCACTGCCAATATTACGGCTATAAATTGGCCCATTAGGATTGGCAAGGTTTTTAAATTTCACTTTATCAACGGTGATTTCCTTCATTTGTCCCATGGTTTTTGTCCCATCGGCAAAATAAATAACATCTTGTGCGGAGAGTTTTGATAGACTAAATATCAGAATGGAAAGGGAGTAAAAATATTTCATATAAATTTTAGTTAAGATTTTGCTAATACTTGTTTACGAATTAATTAGCGAATTACTAATTGGTAGCGAATTTAATATATTTAATTGGATTTATTACTTTTGAATTCATTTGCATAGGATAGTAACAAAACTGTTACTGTAACTGGAATAAATTGATTTTTCATGTTTTTATTTTATAGGAGTCCCCTAGACTCCATAATAACATTCAGTTTTTTGGGTTTGCCTTCCAACAGACACAAACCCTCTAAAAGCATCAAAAATAACCCGTTGCTTTTATTTGAATGACCACCCGCTCTTTTGAAACAACACCCTTGAGTGTGAATACTCCATTAGCATCGGTAGTGCCTGTACTACAGTCGATATTTACTGTTGCGCCGGAAATTGGACTTTCATTTTCATCTAAAACAGTCCCTGAAACTGTTAATACACCGTTTGGGGATATAAGGGATGAACCTAGAAACTCTTCGCTTGCGCAGGAGTATAATACCCCTACAATTATTAACAAAGTGATTAAAAAAGAAAATACAGTTTTCATATTTTTAATTTAGTTAAATTTTCTTTTTTTCATGCAACTTAAAATCGGTAAACCACTCCGGCACAAACAATTTTACCTTCATAGGTATATATAGTTGCTCCTATTTTTTTTGTATCGCCGAAAAAGAAATCCCCACCCACTTGCCATGAAAAACCGCTTTCGTTTGCATTAACATCTAAATCGGGATTTGCTATTTTTTTGTAAATATATCCCGCAGATGCCCATGCATGAATGCCTTTAACTATTTCTCTTTTATACGACACAAAAGGATAAACAGCGATGGTCTTTAACTTACTTTTTTCAGGTGTTTGAGTTTTGTCCTCTATGCTTTGAGAAACCATAAAAGCACCAAGACCAAGATTTATATTATGTTTAATTTCATAAGCAATGTTTATATCCCCTCCAAAACCATCAATATCATTTATCCCCGGTGGTATTGCTGCCAATCGTAAAACCAAAACGTCTGACCAATTCTTTTGATCCGGTTTAATCCCTGCAGTTTTTGTGATTTTTTGGGTAATTTGCTCTTTTGCAGGTTCTGTTTCTTTTTTAGATTTTGTTACTTTTGTAGGTTTTGAAACCTCTACAATCTTAGTTGCTTTTTCTTTATCTTTTTTACTGTCTTTAGAGTTAATCACAGCTGTTTTTTCTGGAATGGCAACTGTCTCTATTTTTGGTGTTTCAATGTACTCTTTGTAGCCATTTTGATAAATAATCATAAATACCTCGGTTTTGTTAACCGATAGTAATTCGCCATCAGGATTTTCAAATTTCTTGTATTTAATATCATCTTCTGTAATTTCAACTATATTAGCTTTAATCTCTGATTTGTCATTTTTTACAATGACATCCTGCGCAAGTGTTTTTGAAGTAGATACAAAAAGCGTAATAAATAAAAGTTTTTTTAAAAATTTCATGGTAAAAAAAGTTTGGTTATGTAGTTTATATTAATCAGGAAAATAAAGAATTATATTAATCCGGAAAACAGTCTCTTTTATGGTAACCACTTTGGTTCTTTGACCTGTTGCATTAGACTTAATAGTGACAGTTTTTGTAAATGCCCCCTACTCTGTCGATAGTATATGTTACAACGATAACTCCTTTTTCTCCCAGAGCAATCTCGCCATCTGGTTTGGCAAGAACTTTGCAATCACATTATTGGGATTTATCCTGTTTTATCTCCTGATAGATTTTAATAAGCTACCTCCTAACAAAGAAGAGCCGGCACTAGGTGATGGTGTTCCAGGATTAGCGAAATTAATTGTAGTATTTGGAATGTTTTGAGATATTTTAGTTTCGTTTATTTTTTCAAAAACACCATCATTAAAAACAATAATATACACCTCTTCTCTTCTTATGGTATATGATACATCTGGAGCATCCGGAAGGGTATAAATTAAAACATCATCAGAAATCTCGGTAACTTTACATTTGATTATATTTTTGTTAATTTTTACAATAGCATCTTGTGAATAAGAATGATATGCAAAAAAAATAAAATAAACAAAGATGATTTTTTTTATATTTTTCATAAAATTAGCTTTAGCCAACTCAATTAATAAAGATGAATTTCTCCTTTAACATATTACAGATAAAGAGATTTCTTATATGTTTAATATCCAACTTCAAAAATTAAATGTATTTTTTAGTTAGGGTCTATACCAATTGGTTACATTATACACATTACTTTTGGGTTGTCCTTTACCATATTCAACACCAACATCTCTGTATGCTTTAATTTTATCCTTTTCTATTGTAATTTCTTTTTCAAAAACAAAATTCCATTCTCTTTTATCTACCTCTAGTATTCTTTTTGAAATTGATTTTGCAAAATCTTTAACATCTCCATAACAAGCTGATTGTGGCTCAATTGAAGAAATAATTTGGGCAACTGTATTGGCTGTTTCATAAGTTGGATTAGCATTCCAAAGATTATTGGCTTGCGCCAACTTCAATTTACAGTCTCTATCAATTTTGTTTTTATAAATAGGTACAATCACTGCGATTCCTTTATTAAAACAGTCAGTACATTCTTCTGGAATGGCAGCTAGCATAACTATTGCTTCATCCAAATTGTTCAAACTTGCTAATGTTTGAGCCTCCTTAATAATTTGTTCGCATCTTGAATTATAATAATCAATAATTCTAATTTTTGCCGAATTTACTAAAGCTTGTATAACAGGGTTATTAGGTTTTATGTTTTTAAAAGCATCTATATAGGCCTTGTTCTCATTTATTCCAACTCCCTTAACCGACAATGTTTTAGAAGCATATTTTTTACCTTCAAATCCATCACCAATATATAATGTTACGTCCAAATTCAACGAAGTCATTGGGGGAGCTGAAGCCAAGATGTCCTTGTTTAGCACAACAACTGTTGGCGTTATTATAAACCGAGAATTATACTCTGAATTTGAAATTCCGTTTTCACTGGAAATTTGATTTAATTTATTCATTAAAACTCCCTTTGCACCTTCGGGAACATTCTCGATTTGATCTGGAATATAAGAGGTTAAACCTATTAGATTCAAATTATTAGAAGCACTTTGACCATACACTAATGGCTTAAATCCCATTATGGCTATTAAACACAGCATTACTTTAAAAATTGAATTTTTCATTTTTTTCTTTATTAAAATTATTTTTCACCTAAAATTAATGTCGCCTGACCCAACCCTTTTATGGTTAGCTTATTTGTAATCAAAAACGGTGCATTTTTGAGATAATCTTGAAGTCCTCTAAGCCATCCTTTTGCATCGGTAGCTTTCCCTGAACTATTATACAATGGTATTCTTACTTGTTCAAAAAGCATCATGTTCTCGGTTGAATCACCTGTACTATATCTTCCTTTAACTGTATTTTCTGTAATCCAGTCCTCTATTATTACCCCTAATTCTTTTCCATCGTATTCTTTTTCAAAATCACCAGTCCAAGAATCAAATTTCTTAATTCTAACAAGAATTTCTCTGCCATTTTCAAACATGTCTTCAAAATGTGTTTGTAGAGAATTATTGAAATTATCTATGTGTGCCAAAACTGATTCTTCTAGCAGAACTGGTAAGTCTGCAGAAAAAGAAGGTGTTCCTGTTCCCGAAGCTGAAGCAATCTGCTTATCAGTGTATGCATCTATTCCTTGTAAAATAAAGGTAACCGACTTTTTAGGCCCCTCAGTATTAAGAGTCCATGTCAACTGCATAATAATATCTGCTTTTGCCACTTTTTTCAACTTATCAATAGGACTCTCAGATACGCTTGAACCTGTTTTTGATGTCATCATGGAGTTCTCTGCACTTTCTGACTCTAATGTTTTTAAGACAGATTCCATATTTTTCAATGGGAATCCTCTTTCTGCCATTAAACCATTTATTTTTGAAATAACCAACAATAAATCAGAATTTTCCTGAAAAGCCCTTTTGTAATCTGGAACTCTAACAATCGTTCCTTGATTATCAAACTCCATCATATAACCATTTTTAGCGAACCAAACATCGCTTGGTATTACCATAATTGTTGGCTTTTTTGCTTGAGAGTACGAAATGCTTCCCGTCAAAAAGGAAAGTAAAACAATTACAATTTTTATACTTTTTTTCATAATACTTTATAATTTTATAAGTTTGTCATCAATTAATTTTTGCTTTAATTCTGATCTAAGAACCCTAACCACCAATCCCTTGGTGACACTTTGTCTAGCTTTTTTCTTATCTCTACTGAGTTTATCAAAGATTCTCTCATCTCTTAATGAAATATAATTTTTATATTCTCCTCCATCAGAAAAGAATTTATTGAAATAATCTTCATTTTTTTGTTGAGCATTTACTTCAAAAACCAATGGCTTATTAAAACAATCTGGTTTTCCTTCACTTATACCATTAAATAGTACATCTCTAACAGCATTCTTTTTAGCTTGTTCCACTGCATCGGAACTATTCCTTCCATTTCCCCATGATTTAACCGTTACAGAACCATCTAATTCTACCCCCAAACACTCAGTTTTGTATGCATAATTTCCAGCCGTTTCTTTTTGGGAGTAAGCCACGCTAACTGTCAACATAAATAAATAAACTAACTTTTTCATTTTATACTATTTTATTTAAAATCCATTAGATAATCCCTTAATAATTCCTGCTGCTTCTAAATCCTTTCTCAATTCATTTTTTGCAACCGAAACAATCACTCCTGTTTTATATTCTTTTCCTACTTTCATACGATCTTCGGCAGCAACATTTCCGTCAGAAGATAGGGTGACAAATTTCATATACTTACCACCCTCTTCGAAAAAGGGTTCAAAAAAATCAGCTTTTTCCATTTCGATATTAGGATTTGATGCTAATGGTTTTTGAGTAGTACACCCATTAGCGCCACCAATAAAACCTTTAAAAATAACTCCGTGAACAGCATTTTTTTTAGCTTGCGAAGTGGCAATTTTAGGATTTTTAGAATACGACCACACTTTTACTAAATAAGTGCCATCAGTTCCAACTCCCATACATTCTATTTCGTATTTCCAAGCTCCGGTAGCCTCATCTGCTTTTCGCTGCTCCCTCTTACTTTGACTATTTACCGAAATTGATAACAATAAAACAATTAAACAAATAACTTTTTTCATAACATAAATGGATTAAATTAAAACTTTTTTTGCAACAACAACATACCCTCATAAAACGGTCCTCCGCTTACGGGTTTAAAATATGTTTTTTCTGTATAATCATTTGGATTATCTTCTTTTGCTCCATATCGATTATCCCAAATAGGGTATCCTGTATCTACCCTAACAACACCCATCTCTTTATAAAAAGTTTTCCCTTCATCATCTACTCGTTGCTCTAAAACAGCAAACTTAGTATCCTTTTCTATCCCTTCTTTTAGACCGATTTTAGCAGCTAATGGTTCCCCTGAAAAAAGAGGTGTTTTGGTTTTAAACTCATCGTGATTTTTTTGTAATTTGGAGATAACATGATCTACTGACTTAACCGCTGTGCGAAGTACCAAATCTTCATTAGACTTATTTGTAAACGCAGTTGACTGAACATCGGCCCAGGATACATCTGTACCAATATACTCCAATTCAAATAAATTGGATTGTTCAAATAACGTTCTGTGAAAATTGCTGGCCGTTTCATTGGTACACCAATAATTTTCATAAAAAATAGCAGCTACTTCATCATTCCATTTCAATCGAAAAAGATATGCATTTGTTTTTTCAGTAAACCCTTTTCCTAAAACAACCGCTGCCGTTCGCGCAACATCAACTACATTGGCAACTTTATTAAGAGAACTGCCTCCAGGAATAAAGTTAGATAAAAACCTAAAACCAGTACTAGCAACCTGTCCAGCTGTATTAACTTTAGCCGCAACCTCTTCCTTGTCTGTAAATGAAAAGTTATTTACTAAAACGAAAGTATTCTTTATTAATTCCTCTCCTGAATCATAGAGCATATTCATTCCTCTTTTGCTTGCTTTAGCTACCGTTATATCCAAGACGGAGGCATCATAACTTCCCCTATCTTTTACTAGCTCCATATTAAATCCCCCATTTTCAGACCTACTAAACCATTTAGAAACTAAATCTCTAGCGACATTTTTAGAATTTAAATATTGTAATATTGAATTAGGGTCATCTTTGTTTACTTCGTTAGAAGGTATTGTTCTAAATCCAAGTGTATGGTCATCAAATTTGTCTGGTATCGGTGAATTTATAAAATTATCTCTGACGATACTTCCATATTTCATATTAGAATCATCAATCATAATAGTGCAAATAGAACTTCTTCTATATTTTAAATTTTCATTTACAGCATTTTGACCAATAGATAATGATGATACTAACAATAAACTAAGACCTATTTTAATTTTATTCATATTTTTAAATCTTAATTTATCTTAAAAAAGAACACCTACGGAACATTGTATTACAGTATTAGTAATTTTCATAGTATCTTTAGTAGAAGAATTATTAGCATTAATTAGCCCATAATTGTATCTTGAACTAAAAAATATACCATTTTTCAATTCATATGTAGCCCCTAGATTTAAACCAAAATCAAGAAAACTGGTGCCATCTATAGACGCATTTGAAGTGTCTGTTTTATGCTTTGTACCTATTAAAAACCCTAGAGATGGCCCAGCTTCAATACTAACTTGATCTATCACATGAATCTTGGCTAAAATAGGTAGGGTAATATAATTGTATTTTTTTCTGCTAAACCCAGCTATACTGCCATCTGAATACCCTTGCCCCGAATATAGTAACTCAGGTTGAAGTGAAACCCTATCGGAAATCATAATTTCAGAGACAACTCCCAAATGAATACTTGTTCTTAAATTGTTATCCTTTATATCCCCCATCATATTGGAAATATTCAAACCGCCTTTAATACCAAATATAATACCTTCTTCTCTTTTTGACCTTTGTGCCATTACAATAGAAAATGACAATAGAGTAATCAGTACAATACTATTTTTTTTCATTTTTAAATAATTTTTATAATAGCCTACTTTATTAAGGCATCAGCATTCCTTTTTTGAATAATTCAACATTAAGTTTTTCAAATTAGATTCATTACTATAAATTGTAACTCACAAATTATTTTTAATTCAGTATACCAATAACAAACCATTATTTGCAGTATTAAGTTATTCCTTTAGAGATAAGCAAAAAAAGGGGTACCTACATAAATATCCACACCTAGTGCGATAACTCTAACTAATCAATTGTTAATTAGCATTTTCCAAAAATATATAATTAAAACGACAAAAAATCAGAAATGTCTTGTAAAAAAAATATAAATTATTTTATTGCTTTATATAATTGATATTTAATTGTTTAGCTTTTTTTTGTGATTTCTTAAACGTTTATATTATTTGTCCCTTCGTTCTATATTTTACATTTACAAAAAAAAACATCTTACCGTTAACAAAAAATACCTATTAATAGGTATTTTTATATAGAAATATTTATGATTCATAATGATGCCAACTTTTATTTCAAAATAAATTATTTATTAATGATTATCGGAGTAAGTTCAGTTTTTAATTTATCGTAATCATCTTGTTTAACTAATCCTAAGTCAAGTAAATCTTTCGTCTCTTTTAATTTTACAATAGCCTCTTCCCTAGTCATTCCATTAGTCCTAACTTCTTTTGATTCAATAGCCAATTCAATATCAACAAGTAAATTATTACAAACTCCACAAGTGGCTAATTCAGCCATTGATTTAAA
>JBIKPM010000052.1:0-10421 GCA_044357435.1 Flavobacterium sp.
AATTTTTAGGTTTTCTTTCTTCAAATTGCTGTCAAAAACTAGTTGATTGGGCTTGTTTTTATTGAACATAAAATCCAACTTATATTCGAAATTACCTTCGGCTTGCATTCCTTGAAAATGGGTAAACAAACCATCCGGCAATGAAGCGATAAAATCCTGCGCTTTCATTTTTGGAATCGAAACTTTGAGTTTGTAAATCGTATCTTTTTCGGTTTCATAGGCCAGATAAGGGTGGAATTTAACCTTGTTGAATTGTATCGTTGAACTGCTGTCAATCGAAACAAAATCAGAACCTAACAAGAACCGATAATCAAAACGGGCATTTTTTATTACCACATTTTTGCTGGCAATTTTAGGGTGGTTGATCATAAAATTTGCAATGGAAGCAAAGCCGTCAATATGCAATTCGCCGCCTGATTTGTCTATGTTTTGAATACTCAAACGGATGGAATCGAAGCTTGATTTCAAGCTAAATCGCTCCTCAATATAAGGCATCTTGATGGCGCCGGAATCCCTATTAAAAAACCTAATATCGGCTTTTTTATTTCTTGGATCTGCAAAACCCTCGATTCGAATTCGCTGCGTGAAAGCTTTGGTTTCAACTTTAACCGATGTCTCAAGTTGCTGGTTGACCAATCGCAGTTTTTGGAAATTTAGGGTAGTTTTATTTCCGTTGTCATTCAGCCGAAACGAGAGGTTTTCAATTTTCATGTCGGTTGGCACCAAGTTGAGCACTTTCGAAATGATGTTATTGGCAAATTTGGCATAATCTCTTTTTTCCTTGGAATTGGTTGTTGCATCGTCTCTTTTGAGGAAAGCATCGAAATTCCGACCCTTTTTATTTTTGACCAATTGCACGTAGCCATTTTCGATTTCCAACGTTCCCAATTGCACATCGCCAATTAATAATCGCCATAAATTGACGCTGGTTTTCATTTCATGGATGCTAAAAAGCGTGTCAGCATTTTTTGGAACCAATATGACATCAGAGAGACTCACTCCTGAAAATCCCACAAAAGCAGCCTCTTTTATCGAAAAATTACTGTTGTAATCTCGCTCCATTTTATTAGAAACTCTTGCAATGGCTTGTTGTAACAATGTGTCTCTAAAAACAAAAAGAGCTATGATTATTGCCAAAAGTGAGGCTGTAATTATTTTTATCGCTACAATTATTTTTTGTTTTCGGGCTCTCATAAAAAGGAGTCATTTGTAAAATACTATCGGAATGTACAGCTTATTTAAGTTTGAAATCGCTGCCCATAAAGGAAAGTAAAAAATCTGGAACATCAATAATTTTAGGATATTCTTTGCAATTTTTCTTTTGGGCAATCTCTTCTGCATTCCTATTTTTAATGCACAAAAAAACCACAACACTTTTGTGTGTCGTGGTTTTGAAATGGTTTGGCTTTAAAAGTTATCGTTGTTTGGCCAAATTAATTTTGCGTTCCAAAGGATTGTAGAAATCCCTAACCTTGGCCACAATTTCGTTTATGGTCATGGTAGCCGAGGTTTCAACCGCTTTTAGGTTGGTTTTTCCAAGCAATTTTTCATCCCGTATTTTTTGTTCCAATTTTGCTTTGGTTTCTCCCGGGCCAAATATATATAAGTAATCAGAGCCCTTGATATAGTTCATCACTGATTTTAAATAATAATTTAGTTCCTCTTTTTTCCGATTGGCAAATTTCGTTTCGCTGTCACTATGATGACTTCCTGAGGAGGTTCCCTTGTTGCCTTCTTTGTTGTGGTAAACACTGTTTTCAACTTCCGAATCTATTTCGGTAATCCTTTCTTCTTTTTTACCATTAAGAGTAATAATTATTGCCTTTTTACTGTCTATCCAGATGCCGACTTGTTTTTCCATGACTTTATTTTTTGGGTTAAAAACGAATTATTTTCAAATAGTTTTGTTTTTGAGGATGGTTTTATGATGATTGATTTAATGTTCTTGATACAAAACACCTCTCAATTGATCAATCAATACCGATTCTGATTTATTTTTACCCGAAAAGGAATTTGTGATTGCCTTTGCGGTTTTCAGGATTAAGTCATTTACTTCGGGCGTGAATAAATGCGGGTGTTCTTTTTTGAAAATTTCAAAATCAGGAATAATTTTGCCAACATTCCAATCATTTTCGACCATCCAGTCAAAAACAATCTCGATTTGGTAAGCAGCATCGTCGCCAAATTCACTAAAAGAATTTTCAAGCGGGAGCCATTCTTTTTTAACTATTTCCTTGAGTTGCGCAATCTCTTCCTCACGGACTGTTTTGTCCACGGAGGCAATGCTGTAGAATAACTTGCCCAGTTGCTGGTAGAAATGAATCATTGTTTGGCGTGACGGCTTCATTTTCTGGACTCTTTTCATGGGAGAAAAGAATACTTAAATTTACGAAGAAATAATGAAATTCATGTAAAATTATTGGGATAAAAAAGCCCTTTTTAATTGAATAGTAACTGTTTAAGTAAAAAAAGATTTTTACCCAAACAATTCGCCCGCCACATCTTCGATTTTTGCCACTAATCGGATTTTTATCAGCGTATTTTTTAAAGCAATTTTATTGTATTTGGATACAAAAATGGTCGAAAACCCCAATTTCTCGGCCTCTTGAATGCGTTGATCCACCCGATTTACGGGGCGAATTTCACCGGATAAACCGACTTCGCCGGCAAAACAAAAATCTTTGTTTACGGGAACATCTTCATTCGATGATAAAATGGCAGCGACAACTGCCAAATCTATTGCAGGATCATCCACCGAAATTCCGCCAGTCACGTTCAAAAAAACGTCTTTGGCGCCAAGCCTGAAACCAGCCCTTTTTTCTAAAACGGCCAAAATCATATTCAATCTTTTGGCATTATAACCCGTTGTGCTGCGTTGCGGTGTTCCATAAACTGCGGTACTAACTAAAGATTGAATTTCAATCATCAAAGGGCGCATCCCTTCGAGAGTGGAGGCAATGGCAGTTCCTGATAATTCCTCGTCTTTGTGTGAAATCAATATTTCCGATGGGTTTGAAACTTCTCGCAAACCGTTGCCCAGCATTTCATAAATTCCAATTTCGGCAGTAGAACCAAAACGGTTTTTTAAGGAACGCAAAATGCGGTACACATGATTTCTATCACCTTCGAATTGCAAAACAGTATCGACCATGTGCTCCAAAATTTTGGGACCGGCTATGTTTCCGTCCTTGGTAATATGCCCAATTAGAATCACGGGAATATTAGATTCTTTGGCAAATTTTATCAGTTCGGCGGTAGTTTCCCGAATTTGTGAAATGCTTCCCGGTGTCGATTCGATATAATCCGTATGAAGCGTTTGAATGGAATCGATAATGACGATTTCGGGTTGGATGGCTTCAATTTGTTTGAAGATGTTTTGGGTTTTGGTTTCGGTAAGAATGTAGCAGTTATCGCTGTTTGGCGTGATTCTTTCGGCACGCATTTTTATTTGTTTTTGGCTTTCCTCGCCCGAAACATACAAAGTTTTGTAGGGTAGTTTTAAGGATATTTGGAGCAAAAGCGTGCTTTTTCCAATGCCGGGTTCGCCGCCCAAAAGGATTAAAGAACCGGGAACAATACCGCCCCCAAGTACTCGATTGAGTTCGCCATCGGTAGTGTCCATTCGGATTTCCTGGCTAGAATCAATCTCGTTTATTCGTAAGGGTTTTGGTGCTTTACCACTGGAAACAGATTCGCTTTTCCAGGCTGATTTTTCTTCTTTTTGAATGATTTCCTCGGCTATCGTATTCCATTCTTTACAGGAATTGCATTGCCCTTGCCATTTTGAATATTGTGCGCCACAGTTTTGGCAAAAAAAAGAGGTTTTTACTTTGGACATTGTTTTTTTGTATTGCGCATTCCATAATTTGGAAATGCCCTTAATAAGCTAGCAAGATACTACTTTATTCGCTTTTGTGAAATAACGTCAATACAAAAAAGTGGAGAAATAAATGAATGAGATTGCAATAGGTTCAAAACAATTACGTCAAGGAATTGTCTTTTTCATTCGGGAAAATAATCCAAGGCTTGAAAGTTTTGGCTTCTTCAAAGTCTAATGTGGCGTAAGAAATAATGATAATAATATCGTCTTTTTGCACTTTTCTGGCTGCGGGTCCATTGAGGGTTATTGTGCCGGAATTTTTTTCGCCGATAATGGCGTAAGTTTCAAATCGTTCGCCGTTGTTGATGTTAACAATCGAAACTTTCTCGCCTTCTATGATATTGGAGGCATCCATTAACACTTCGTCAATGGTAATACTGCCGATATAATTTAAATCGGCTCCAGTTACTTTTACACGATGAATTTTTGACTTTACGACTTGAATTTGCATTTTGCAAAAGTAAATTAATTTAATGAAATGGTGTCAATCAATCTAATATTGTTGACAAAGACAGCTATGAAAGCGCGGTATTTCTTGTTTTTATTTTTTCTCAAACAAGGCAAAAGTGTTTCCTCATCCGCAATTTGAAAATATTCTAATGTAAAATGGGGATTTTTTTCAAATGATTTTTGAACCCATTTGGCGACAGTTGCAGCACTGTTTTTCCCAAATTTTGCTTTAGCGCCAACTAATGTTTCGTAGATTAAGGAAGCCTCTTGTTTTTCTTTTGGGGATAATAGTTCGTTTCTGGAACTCATGGCCAAATTATTGGGTTCTCTATAAATGGGACAGCCTTTAACGGTGACTTTCAAATTGTTTTTTGCCACTAATTTTTTTATAATTTGCAATTGCTGAAAATCTTTTTCCCCGAAATAAGCGTTTGTGGGGGTTACAATTTCAAAAAGGCGTTTTACGATTGTGCCGACTCCATTGAAATGACCGGGTCTGAATTTGCCTTCCATTTGGTTTTCCAATCCGTCAAAATCAAAGAATTGCGAACTGGGTTTCCCCTCATAAATGTCATCAATAGACGGTGCATATACTATGATTTCGGGGTTTAAACCTTCGATTTTTTTTATATCATCCTCCAGGGTTCTTGGATATTTTGCTAAATCTTCAGGATTATTGAATTGCGTGGGGTTCACAAAAATACTCACCACAGTAATTTCATTTTCTGACAATGATTGTTGCATCAACGATAGATGACCCTGGTGTAAAGCACCCATAGTCGGGACAAATCCAATGGTGCAACGGCTGGTTTTAGTAGATTTTAAATAATCTATTAAAGCGACATTACCATAGAAAATATGCATGGCTGTTTTATTGAAATTAACTGCAAACATAATATTTTAGTCTATAACTGCATAAATTTTTGTAATTTTGCGTGGTTTTTATTGCCACTAAATTAAGTAATTTACAATATGGAAGATAAGAGAATATTATATGTATCATCTGAGGTGGTACCTTATCTAGCTGAAAATGAGGTGTCTTCAATGTCTTATGAAGTGCCAAAAATGATTAATAACCAAGGCGGGCAAATAAGAATTTTTATGCCAAGGTATGGCAATATTAACGAAAGAAGACATCAATTGCATGAAGTAATTCGACTTTCGGGGATGAATTTGGTTGTCAATGACTTGGATATGCCCTTGATTATAAAAGTCGCTTCTATCCCAAAAGAAAGAATACAAGTCTATTTTATTGACAACGACGAATATTTTAAACGCAAGGCCACTTTTACCGACGAAGAAGGCATTATGTTTCCTGATAATGATGAACGAGCCATTTTCTTTGCAAAAGGGGTTGTTGAAACCGTGAAAAAACTCAATTGGGTTCCGGATATTATTCATGTTCACGGGTGGATGGCGGCTATGTTGCCTATTTACATGAAACATTTCTACAAAAATGAGGCTTTGTTTTCGGAAACAAAAATTGTTACTTCCGTTTACGGCCAGTCATTTGAAGGGACTTTGGATATAGAAATGATTAATAAGGTATTGTTTGACGGTATTCCTAGCGATGCGGTTACAGATCTTAAAAATCCTGATTATGAAAGCATTATGAAAGCAACTATTAATCATTCAGATGCCGTCATAATTGCCTCAGAGCATGTGTCTTCAAGTTTAACAAAATTTATAGAATCTTCGGGCAAACCTTTTTTACCTTTCACACCGAAAGAAAAATTCGCTGAAGCGTATACCAATTTCTATAAAAACAGCGTTCTATAAATTAAAATTCTCCCTTTAAACATGTACAATAATTCTTTTTTCAAGCAAATTCTATTAGTTGCAACTATCATTCTTTTTGCTTCATGTGACAAAGATTATAATGAAATTGGAGCTGATTTAATTGGCGAAAATCATTTTGATTTTAAAAACGATGTGTTTAGTGTTGTTGCCTATAATCAAGAAATTGGGCCTATACAATCTAATAATCTTCCTGTTAATGCTTTAGGGATTTATGAGAATCCTGCTTTTGGTAAAACAACGGCCAGTTTTGTGACACAAGTATCATTGCCATCTTTAAATCCGACAATTGGAGCAAATCCAGTGGTAGAAAGCGCTGTTTTGACCATTCCCTATTATAGTACTTTGAAAACAACAAATACCGATGGAAGTCATGTCTACGAACTGGATTCCATATATGGTGCCAGTAACGCCAAGATCAAACTAAGTATTTATGAATCGGGCTATTTTATGCGGGATTTAGATCCTGTCGGAGGTTTTCAAAATGCACAAAAATATTACACTAATCAAAATGCTGATTTTGATAATCTTAAAATCGGGAATCGTTTAAACGATTTTGCAAGTACTGAGAAAGAGCAAAATGATAAGTTTTTCTTCGATTCGGCTGAACATGTGGTTACAAGTACCGATGCCACCACGAGTGTGGTTACAACCATGCGAACGGCTCCAGGGATGAAATTAAATTTGAATACCAGTTTTTTTGATTCAAAAATAGTGCATGCGGCAGCTGCAAAATTGGCTATGAGCGAGGCTTTTAAAGAATATTTCAGGGGATTGTATTTTAAAGTGGAAAATTCGGAGAGTGATTCCGGAAGTTTGGCCATGATGAATTTTGCCAAAGGAGCAATTACCATTAATTACAAAGAAGATCTTGTTACAACTACAACTGTGGCTGGTGTGACTACGTCAACAACAACTAGAGTTGATAAATCTATAATTCTTAATCTGAGTGGGAACACAGTAAGTTTGTTAGATCATGAGGATAAACCTGCCTATTCTACTGCCACAAGTACAGAAAATACAACGCTTGGGGATGAAAAATTATATATAAAAGGAGGCAAGGGCTCCATGGCCGTAATTAGTCTTTTTGGCGCAGATAATTTTGGTGTTGACGGGGTAACAGGAAGTCCTAATGGCGTGGCCGATGAATTAGATATTATTCGAAAAAATGGCTGGTTAATCAATGAGGCAAATCTTGTATTTAACATCGATGCGGGTGCAATGGCAAATAGCTACGAGCCGCAGCGAATCTATTTGTATGATTTGAACAACAATCGCCCCATAATGGATTATTATACGGATTCGAGTACAGGAACCAGTATAAAAAAATCAAAATCAATTTTTGATGGTAATCTAGTTAAGGAAGCGGTCACCAATGGTAGAGGATTGACCTACAAAATCAGGATTACGAATCAAATCAGGGGGCTTGTTAAGAATGCCGATTCAACCAATGTTAAGTTGGGGGTTGTAGTGACCGAAGACATCAACAATGTGACTTCCTATAAATTTAAAAACCAAACAGGAACTGTAAAACAGGCCCCAAAGGCCAGCGTTATGAATCCTTTAGGGACAATTTTATTTGGAAATAACATTCCTTTTGGAGATCCTAATTATGACAAAAGATTAAAACTTGAAATTTATTATACAAAACCTAATTAACTCAAAATTATGTGTGGAATTGTTGGATATATAGGTTACAGAGAAGCTTATCCTATTGTTATAAAAGGATTAAAAAGACTCGAATACAGAGGATATGATAGTGCGGGAGTCATGTTATATGACGGAAACGACATCAAACTTTCTAAAACAAAAGGAAAGGTTTCAGACCTTGAAGAGAAGTCCAAAGAAATTACCACTGGCGGAACAATAGGAATGGGACATACGCGTTGGGCGACTCATGGTATTCCGAACGATGTAAACTCTCATCCACATCTCTCCAATTCTGGAGATTTGGCGATAATTCATAACGGAATTATCGAAAACTACGCACCACTTAAAAAAGAACTACTAAAAAGAGGTTATGTTTTTCACTCTGACACTGATACCGAAGTGTTGGTAAATCTTATTGAAGAAATTCAAATAAAAGAAAACCTAAAACTGGGGAAAGCAGTTCAAGTTGCCTTAAATCAAGTTGTAGGGGCTTACGCCATAGCGGTTTTCGACAGAAAAACACCAGACGAAATAGTTGTTGCCAGATTGGGAAGCCCATTGGCAATAGGTATTGGCGAAGGAGAATATTTCATAGCATCGGATGCTTCGCCGTTTATAGAATACACTTCAAATGCCGTTTACTTAGAAGATGGTGAAATGGCAAATATCAGGTTGCACAAACCTATGAAAGTTCGGAAAATAAAAGATGACTCTTTGGTTGACCCTTATATCCAAGAACTTCAAATGAATTTGGAGCAGATTGAAAAAGGGGGTTACGATCACTTTATGTTGAAAGAAATTTATGAACAACCTAGTGTTATAACAGACACCTACCGTGGAAGACTTCATGCCAACGAGGGAATAATTAAAATGTCAGGTATTGAGGATAATTTAGAAAAATTTCTGAATGCCAATAGAATTATCATTATCGCTTGTGGGACCTCTTGGCACGCCGGTTTGGTTGCAGAATATATTATCGAAGAATTTGCTCGAATTCCTGTTGAGGTAGAATATGCGTCTGAGTTTAGGTATAGAAATCCTATAATAAACAGCAAGGATGTTGTAATAGCCATATCACAATCCGGTGAAACGGCTGATACTATGGCAGCCATAAAATTAGCCAAAGAAAAAGGAGCCTTTGTTTTTGGAGTATGTAACGTGGTTGGCTCTTCCATTTCTAGGGAAAGCCATGCTGGAGCTTATACCCACGCCGGTCCCGAAATAGGGGTGGCATCCACCAAAGCGTTTACTACACAAATTACAGTTTTAACCATGATGGCTTTGCGATTGGCACAAGCCAAAGGAACGTTGTCTAAGACGGATTTGCACAAATATTTACAGGAGTTGGAAATCATTCCAGAAAAGGTTAAAGAGGCTTTGGAAACCAACGATAATGCAAAAGAAATTGCCGCCATTTTCAAAGATTCACATAATTGCCTGTATTTGGGCAGAGGATATAACTTTCCTGTTGCTCTAGAAGGTGCCTTGAAACTCAAAGAAATCTCTTATATTCATGCAGAGGGTTATCCTGCTGCAGAAATGAAACACGGTCCAATCGCCTTGATTGACGAACGTATGCCTGTAGTTGTTATTGCTCCAAAGCAAGGACATTATGACAAAATAGTGAGTAACATTCAGGAAATTAAATCCCGTAGCGGAATAATTGTCGCCGTGGTAACCAAAGGTGATACGCAAGTTCGTGAATTGGCGGATTATATCATCGAAATTCCCGAAACTTCAGATGCATTATCTCCTTTGATAACCACCATTCCTTTGCAATTGTTGTCCTATCATATAGCAGTAATGAGAGGGTGCAATGTGGATCAACCTAGAAATTTAGCAAAATCAGTCACTGTGGAATAGTAAAATTTTAACAAAAAAATATCAAAAGCGAGGTTTTTCCTCGCTTTTTTTTGTTAATCTCAATATTATTTGTAATTTAGTCGTAATTAACTAAAAAAAATCAACCAAATGAGAACGTATTTACTTACTTTATCTTTGTTTTTTTGCAGCATAATTTTTGCTCAAAACACAATCACAGGTTCAGTTACAAATGGTAACAACCAACCTATTCCTGGTGCCAACATAAAAGTAGTTGGGGATGCCTCTGCCACAGTTTCCGACAGTGATGGAAAATTTATCTTGATTTCAACCAAAAAACTACCCTTTGTAATCGAAGTGACAAGTGTGGGGCATGAATCCAAAAAGGTAAGCATTACTTCAAACAACCAAAAAGTAAATATAAGACTGATTGATGAAGAAACCAAACTGAGTGAAATCGTTGTTGCCGCTTCCAGAACTCCAGAACGAGTTTTTGAATCTCCTGTTACTATTGAAAGAATGGGAGTCAAAGACATTAAAAAAACAGCTTCGCCATCTTATTATGACGGTTTGGAAAACCTGAAAGAAGTGCACATGAATACGAGCAGTTTGACTTTTAAATCCATAAATACGCGTGGTTTTGCAACTGTTGCCAATGAGCGTTTTATGCAATTAGTTGACGGAATGGATAACTCGTCTCCATTGCTGAACTTTGTATTAGGAAACATGATTGGAATTTCAGAATTGGATGTTCAGAATGTGGAGTTGTTGCCAGGAGCATCCTCTGCCTTATATGGAGCCAATGCTTTTAATGGGATTTTGT